>NZ_JAMYKW010000004.1:0-251616 GCF_040317555.1 Mesorhizobium sp. M1406
CAACGAAGCCATCGTCGAAACCTCCAGAATCAACAATGGCAGCTACAGAATCACATACGATTCAACCGCATCAAGCCATTTTCCGCCTTCGCTTCTTCACACTTGACCACAGCACGAAGCAAATGTGTGCGCACGCTAGCCCCCTGTGGGAGAAGGTGGCCGAGCGAAGCTCGGTCGGATGAGGGGTGTTCCAGCTTGGCAAAGACGGTACTCCGTCCAACACCCCTCAACCGTCTCGGCGCTGCGCGCCGATCCACCTTCTCCCGCAGGGGGAGAAGGAATGAGCTACGGCATCAGCTGGTACTCATACAGCTTCTGGTAAAGCCCGCCTTGCCTGAGCAAGGTCTTGTGCGGACCGCTTTCCACCACCTTGCCGGCTTCGAGCACCACGATCGTGTCGGCCTGGTGCACGGTCGACAGGCGATGCGCGATGACGATCGTCGTGCGCCCTTCCGTCAATTGCTGCAGCGCGTCGCGGAAGAGCGCTTCCGATTCGGCGTCGAGCGCGCTGGTCGCTTCGTCCAGGAGCAGGATTTCGGCATTGCGCAACATGGCGCGCGCGATCGAAATCCGCTGGCGCTGGCCGCCGGAAAGCAGTGCGCCGTTTTCGCCTACCTCGGTCTCGTAGCCTTTCGCCTGCGCGCGGATGAACTCATGCGCGTTGGCCGCCCTGGCGGCGGCGATCACCTCTTCGTCGGTCGCGCCCTCGCGCCCAAGCCGGATGTTGTGCATGATCGTGCCGGCAAACAGGAACGTGTCCTGGCTGACATAGGCGATCTTTTCCCGCAGCGAGGCAAGCGTCGCATGGGATATAGCCTGGCCATCGAGCAGCACCCTGCCGCTCCGCGGGTCGTACATGCGCATGATCAGGTTCAAAATCGTCGATTTGCCGCCGCCGGAAGGCCCGACCAGCGCCGTCATCTTGCCGGGCGCAAGGGTCAGGTCGAACCTGTCCAGCACCGGCGGGCCATTCTGATAGGCGAAGCTGACGGCGTCGAATTTGATCTCGCCCGGACCGGCCAGAAGCGGCTTTGCATCCGGCTTCTCGGCCAGCGTCAGCGGCTCGTCGGCCAGTTGGAACATCATGCGCACGCCGACGATGCCGCTCTCCAGTGAGATGCGCACGCGCGCAAGGCGCTTTGCCGGTTCATAGGCGAGCAGCAGTGCCGCGATGAAAGCCATGATGCCGCCCGGTGTCTGGCCGCCCTCCAGCACCATGAAGCCGCTGACCATAACGGCGCCCGCGATTGCCAGCCCGGCGAGCGTCTCCATCACCGGACTGGTGATCGCCTCCAGCGTGGCGATGTTGTTGGCCCGGTTCTCGACATCCGACACCGCCTTGAACATGCGCTTGCGCATCACGCCTTCGAGGTTGAAGGATTTGACCACGCGCACGCCGATCGCGGTTTCCTGCATCACCTGCACGATCTGGCCGACCGAGCGGAACTCCATAGCGGCGAACTTGCGCACGCGCTTCAGGATGCGGTTGACCCCATAGATGGCCAGGGGACCGACGATGAAGCAAATCAGGGACAGCGCCGGCTGTTGCACGATCATGACCAGCACAAGGGCAACCAGGGTCACCAGATCCCGCACATAGGACGTGACGATGAGGTCGAGCACGTTGCGCGCCGCTTGCGCGTTGTTGGTCATGCGGGTGATCAGGTCTGATGACGAGGTCGAGTGATAGAACTCGATGCCTTGCGCCAGGACGCGATCGTAGATCTTGCGTTGCCGTTCGGCGATGATGGCGTTGCCGACCCGGCTCATGAAATAGGCCTGGACGAAATTGGCGATGCCCTTGACGATGAAGATCGCGGCGACCGCCAGAGCAATCATGTTGACGCGATCGATCCTTTTGTCGACCACGAATTCATTGGTGATTTCGCGCAGGATCCATGCGCTGGCAGCCGTCATGCCGGCCACCACCAGCATCGACAGGACGGCGGCGCCGTAGCCAAACATATGCTGACGGAAGGATTCCCGAAGCAGCCTCACAACGAGGCGCTGGTTCTCCGTCGAGCGGAAAAAACGAAACAAATGGCTGGTCCTTGAAACCGCGACAACGAAGGCGGCTTATAGAGGGAGTTGCGGCCGGATGGAACCATAGGCAGATGCGGCGGACAAACCACTGTTGCAAGCGGCATCGACGGGATGCGATTTTCGGCCTCGGCCACATCAGATGATTCTTTTGACGGGATGACGACAGATGGATTTTGACCTTATCGTTCGCGGCGGCACATTGCCTGATGGCAGGGTAGCCGACATCGGCATCACCGGTGAGACGATCGCGGCGATCGAGCCCACACTGCAGGGTGCCGCGCGAACCGAGATCGATGCCCGTGGCAATCTGGTCTCCGCGCCCTTCGTCGACCCGCATTTCCATATGGACGCGACGCTCTCCTACGGCATTCCGCGCATCAACGCGTCGGGCACGCTGCTCGAAGGCATTTCGCTGTGGGGGGAACTAAAGCCGCTTTTGACGCATGAGGCGGTGCGCGACCGCGCGTTGGCCTACTGCGACTGGGCGGTATCGATGGGCCTGCTCGCCATCCGCACCCATGTCGATGTCTGCGATGACCGCCTGCTGGCGGTCGAGGCCCTGCTCGAGGTCAAGAAGACGGTCGCCCCTTACATCGATCTGCAACTGGTCGCCCTTCCGCAGGACGGGTTCTACCGCTCGCCGACGGCACGGGAAAACACCCTCCGCGCGCTGGACATGGGCGTCGATATTGTCGGCGGCATCCCGCATTTCGAGCGCACCATGGCCGACGGCACGCGCTCGGTAACGGAATTGTGCGAGATCGCGGCCAGGCGCGGCCTGATGGTCGACCTGCATTGCGACGAGACCGATGATCCGCTGTCGCGTCACATCGAGCAGCTTGCCCATGAGACGCAACGCCTCGGGCTGCACGGCAAGGTCGCCGGCTCGCACCTCACCTCGATGCATTCGATGGACAATTACTACGTCTCGAAGCTGCTGCCGCTGATCGCCGAAGCCGGTGTCTCGGCCATCCCCAACCCGCTGATCAACATCATGCTGCAGGGCCGCCACGACACCTTCCCGAAGCGCCGGGGTATGACCCGGGTCAAGGAAATGCAGGCGCTCGGCATCCGCGTCGGCTGGGGCCAGGATTGCGTGCTCGATCCCTGGTATTCGCTGGGCACCGCCGACATGCTCGACGTCGCCTTCATGGGGCTGCACGTCGCCCAGATGTCGAGCCCGGCCGACATGGCGCGCTGCTTCGACATGGTCACCAATGTCAACGCGTCGATCATGGGCCTCGATCATCTCGGCCTGGCGGTCGGCAAGCGCGCCAGCCTTGTCGTCCTCGATGCCGGCAATCCGGTCGAGGCCCTGCGCCTGCGCGCCGAACGCCTGTGCGTCATCGCCAGGGGCAAGGTGGTGGCGGAGAGGACGAAGCAGGAGACCAGGCTTTCGATCGATGGAAGGCCGGGAATGGTGAACCGGCGGCACATATCCAGCTAGAGCGGGTCACCGTTTCGCGGAAACGGCGAACCACTCCTAGCTCTTTGTTTTGACGCAATTCCGGACAGAAAACCGTTTCACACTTTTCCTGGAATTGCTCTAGATACAGCCGATTCCCGGCGCTGGTCTTACCGATTGCCCGAATTCTCCTCGTCAAAGCCGCCGCTTCCGTCTACGACGCGGCTTGCATGGGGAGGAATCGGGATCGGCATGTCGCAGCCCGTGGCGCAGAATTCCACAGTCAGGAACGTGCTTTTGGCCGGCATTCTGCTGATGCTGGCCGGCGACTTCCTGTTTGCGCTGAACGACGCAATGGGCAAGTGGCTGGTCGCCAGCTTCTCCGTCGGTCAGGTGGTGCTGATCCGGTCCATTGGTGCCTTCTTCGTGCTTGGCCCGATGATCGCCCATCAGGGCACGGCCAAACTGTTCCGCATGGAGCGCCTGGAGCTGCAGCTGCTGCGCGTTGTCATGACCACGCTCGACACCGCGCTCTTCTATGCCGCCGTCGTCTATCTGCCGCTTGCCGATGTCATGAGTTTCTACATGGCCGGGCCGATCTACGTTGCGGCACTCTCGCACCTCCTGCTTGGTGAAAAGGTCGGCTGGCGCCGCTGGATGGCGATCCTGCTCGGCTTCTGCGGTGTGCTGATCATGCTCAAACCGTCCTCGGCGGCGTTCTCGCTGTCATCGGGGTTTGCGCTCGTCGGCAGTATCTCCTTCGCCTTCGCCATCATTCTCAATCGCCGGCTGCGCGGCACCAGCGACACCAATCTGGTGACATGGCAGACCATCGGCACGCTGCTGGTCGGCGGCGTGCTGACCATCGGCGCCTGGCAGACGCCGTCAGCGCTCGATTTCGGCGCCATGCTGCTGCTCGGCATTGTCTCCTGCGGCGCGCATCTGATGATCACCAGGGCGCTCAAGCTGGCTCCGGCCTCGACACTGGCGCCGCTGCACTACACGCTGCTCCTGTGGGCGGTCGTCTTCGGGCTGGTGTTCTTCGGCGACGTTCCGGGCCCGCGCATCCTGATCGGCTCGGGCATCGTCGTTCTCGCCGGCCTGTTCATCTTCCACCGCCAGAAAGTGGTAGAGACCACGGTGCCGCCGGAAAACGTGCCGAAGGGCGTGAACTAATTTAGTCCAGGCTCAGCCCTGACGTATGGCCGCCAGATGCCTTGAAAATTCGGGGGTCTCCATCAGTGCCTTGCAGCGCGCGAACCGACCATCGGCATAGGCGCGGAAATCATCGACCGGATTGTTGTTGGCGAGCTGGATCAGCCCCCACAGCGTCCACAACAGATCGCACATCGCCTTGTAAATCACGACGCGGCCGCGCTCAGTCGGTCGGGCCTCGCCGCCGAAATAGGCGCGCATCATCTCTTCATCCTGCGCCGTGTCGAATTTGCCTTCCACGCTGAGGTCGCCAAGGTCCCAGAGCGGGTCGTTCATGCCCGAATATTCCCAGTCGACGATCCACATCCGCTCGCCGGTGTCGAGGAAGTTCTCGCACAGCGGGTCACAGTGGCAGGCGACGAGCGGCAGCGGATGGGCGGCGAGCGCCGACCGCACGGTCTCGGCCTCGCGCACCACGTCATGGTAGCCGGCGGGCAGGGCGACATCCTTGGTCGACAGCACCTTGAGATAATCGTCGATCATCGCAAACAATTCGAAGCGGAAGGGAAACACTGCACCGGAACCGTGCAGCTTGCGGAGGGCCTCGCCCGCACGGGCCGGACTGCCCGGCTGAAGCCTGAATTTCTCCGGCGACATGGTTTCGGCGCCGGCGATGAAGCGCGTCACCATCACGCCGGTGCCCGGGTCCACATGCAGCACCTGCGGACTGACCCCTGCCTTTGCCGCCTCGCGCGCCGCTACCGCTTCATTGGCACGGTTGATGTATTCCTCGGTGCCTTTGCCGGGGATGCGCAGGCAGAAGTCGCCGGCCCTGAACACCAGATTGGTGAGACCGCCGAGCCGTTCAATTGGCCCGGTGTAGCCGGCCAGCATGGGAATGGCGTCCAGGGTCGCACGCACTTCGTCTGTCACCATGCCTGCGCCCCCCACGCTGTTATTTGTCGCAGCGACGGTTCCACAATTTTCATGCTTTGGCTATCATCCGTAAAAGGGCCAAGGAATGGCGGACAGGACAAGAGTGGCGGACAGCAAACATCAGGGCGCACTTGCCGAGGCCTACGCGGCCAAGCGGCCGGAAGAAGTCGCGGCGCTCTACGACCGTTGGTCGCAGACCTATGACGCCGACATGTCGGCCGCCGGCTATCGCCATCCGACCATCTGCCTCGCGCTGCTGGCCCGCCATCTGCCGCGCGGTTCAGCCCCGCTGCTCGACGCCGGGGCCGGCACCGGGCTGATCGGCGAATGGTTGAACATCGCCGGCTATCCCCAGGTCGAGGCGCTCGACATTTCACAAGGCATGCTCGATCAGGCCGCGCGCAAAGGCGTCTATTCGGCGCTTCATTGCCTGCCTCTCGGCGGTCATCTGCCTTTTGCCGACGGCGCCTATGCCGGGATCATCTCGGCCGGCGTCTTCACCTCCGGCCATGTCGGCGTCGACGGGCTGGACGAACTGATCCGCATCTGCCGTCCGGGTGGCATCATCGTGCTGACGGTCAAGAACACGCTATGGGATCAGGGCTTTGCCGCACGCATCGCCGAACTCGAGACGCAAGGCCTCGTCAGCCGCGTCGAGGAAACACGGCCTTATGTTTCGATGCCGGGCGAGGCCGACACCGTGCCCAGCCGCGGTCTCGCTTTGCGCGTAAATTAGGCCTTCACTCTCTCCGCTGCCGGATCATACATCGGCTCGAGATGGATCTTCGCCGGCGTCCGTTCCATCGCGACCACCAGTTCGTACTCGCCCGAGGCGAGAAAATCGTCGCTGACGCCATCGGCGTTGCGCACATAGCCGTAGCCGATGTTCCTGCCCACCGTGTAGCCATAACCGCCACTGGTGAGATAGCCGACCGGCTCGCCATCGCGCAGGATGGTCTCGCGGCCGAGCAGCACGATCTCCGGATCATCGACCGTGAAGCCGGCAAAGCGTTTCTTAAGTGCCATGCCGCTGGCCGTCTCGAGCGCCTGCCGTCCGACGAAATCCGTGTTCTTGCGCAGCTTGACCGCCCAGCCGAGGCCGGCTTCCTGCGGCGTGTCGTTGGGCGTGATATCGGAGCCCCAGGCGCGATAGCCTTTTTCCAGCCGCAGCGATTCCAACGCGCGGTAGCCGACGGGGCGGATATCATGCGCCTTGCCAGCTGCCATCAACGCGTCGAACACTTCGCCGGTGGCCGCGATCGGCACATGCAGTTCCCAGCCGAGTTCGCCGACATAGGTGACACGCAGTGCCCGAATTGTGTGGCCGGCGATGGCAATCTCGCGCACATGGCCGAACGGGAAGCTTGCGTTCGACACGTCTGCATCGGTCACGCCAGCCAGCACATCTCGTGCGCGTGGTCCCATCAGCGACAGTGTGCCGAAATCCTCGGTGACATCGATAAGCGTGGCATTGAGCCCTTCGCCGATATGATCGCTGATCCATGACAGATCATGCGTGCGGAAGCCTGTGCCGGTGACGATGTAGAACTTCTCCTCGGCCAGCCGCGCCACCGTCAGGTCGGCCTCGATGCCGCCGCGTGTGTTGAGAAGCTGCGTGTAGGTCAGCCGGCCGACCGGCTTGCTGACGTCGTTGGCGCAGATCCAGTCCAGCGCCTTCAGCGCGTCGGGCCCGCTCAGCTCATATTTGGCAAAGGACGATTGATCGAAGATGCCGACCTTTTCGCGCACGTGCCGGTGCTCGTCGCCGACCGCCGCGAACCAGTTCTGCCGGCCCATCGAATAGATGTCCTGCGGCTCGACGCCTTGCGGTGCGAACCAGTTCGGCCGCTCCCAGCCGAGCTTCGAGCCGAATACGGCGCGCTGCTGTTTCAGCCTCTCGTAAAGCGGCGAGACGATACGGGGCCGCCCGCTGAGGTACTCCTCATGTGGAAAGCCGATCGTATAGTGCTTGCCATAGGCCTCCAGCGTGCGGTCGCGGACCCACTGCCGATCACGGTGCAGATTGGAAAAGCGCCTGATGTCGACCACCCACAGGTCGAGCGGCGCCTCGCCATCGACCACCCACTGCGCCAGCACCCAGCCGGCGCCGCCGCCCGACGCTATGCCGAAGGCATTGAAGCCGGCGCCCACGAACATGTTGGCGCATTCGGGCGCTGTGCCCAGGATGAAATTGCCGTCAGGCGTAAAACTTTCCGGGCCGTTGATCATCTGCTTGACGCCGACGGTTTCCAGCGCCGGCACACGCGCGATCGCTTGCACCATGTGCTGCTCGAAATGGTCGTAGTCGTCGTCGAACAGCCGGAACTCCCAATCATTGGGCACATCGCCCCCGGGGAGATCAGTCGTCCAGGCTTGCGGGTTCGGCTCATAGCCGCCCATCACCAGTCCGCCGACCTCCTCCTTGAAATAGGTGCGCCGGTCCGGGTCACGGATGGTCGGCGCGTCGGACGCCAGTCCGTCGATCTTCTCGGTGATGATGTACTGGTGCTTCACCGGCTGCAGCGGCACGTTGATGCCGGCCATCGCGCCGACCTGCCGCGCCCATTGCCCGGCGCAGTTGACCACCTTGTCGCAGGCGATGTCGCCCTTGCTGGTCTTCACCACCGTGATGCGGCCGTCCTTCATCTCGAAGCCGGTGACGCGGACATCCTCGAACAGTTTCGCGCCATGCATGCGCGCGCCCTTGGCCAGCGACTGCGTGATATCGGATGGGCTCGCCTGGCCGTCGGTCGGCAGCCAGGAAGCGCCGACAAGATCGCCGGTTTCCATGAGCGGCCACATGGCCTTGACCTCCGCCGCCGACAGCAGTTGCATGTCCATGCCGAAGCTTTTCGCCGTCGTCGCCAGCCTTTTGTACTCGATCCAGCGGTCGGCATTGGTGGCGAGCCTGAGGCACCCGGTCATCTTCCAGCCGGTGGCAAGGCCGGTCTCGGCCTCAAGTCCCTTGTAGAGGTCGACGGAGTATTTCAGCACGCGGGTGATCGAGGCCGACGAGCGCAGCTGCCCGACCAGGCCGGCCGCGTGCCAGGTCGAGCCCGAGGTCAGCTTGCCCTGCTCCAGCAGCACCACGTCGGCCTTGTGGTCGCGCGCCAGGTGATAGGCTGTCGAACAGCCGATGATGCCGCCGCCAATGACGACAATGGCGGCCTGGCTCGGCAATGTCATGATTTCGGTGTCCCGTACTTCGTTCTGTAGTTTTCCAGCGCGGCGTCGAGCCGCGTCAGGTTTTCCTCGGTGTAGGCGACGTAGTCGATGCCGGGCGCGTCGAGATAGAGCTCGGACACCATGCTCCACATCGCCTCGCGCAGCAGCGAGGCGCATTGCATGGCCGCGTGCGAGCGGCGGATCGCCTCGTCCGGTTCCTTCATGAAATACGCGGTCAGGAAGGCGAAGGATTCCTCGTCGCTCATGCCGGCGTTGGAGGCCACGCCGGCGAGGTCGAACATCGCCGTGTTGAAGCCGGCATATTCGAAGTCGATCAGCCACAGCCTGTTGCCATCGTCGAGAATGTTGGCCGGCAACAGATCGTTGTGGCCAAAGACGATCGGCAACAATTTCTGCGCGCGCTCCAGTTCGTCTGCCAGGGTCAGCAGGCGCGGCAAGTCGCTGCGCTTGCGGCTGCCGCCTTCTTCAAGCGTGCGCGCATAGTCGCGGATGACATGGAACACCCAGAACATGAAGCCGGCACCTGAGACGTGATTGGGCATCTCGCGATGGAAGGCGCGCATCAGCGCCGCGATACGACCAAGATTGGTGCGCACATCTTCCGCCTGAAAGGTTTTGGCGTCGACAAACTCCGTCACAAGGATGCCCAGCTCGGCATGGATGACGGCCGGTGCGAAACCGGCGGCATGGGCCGCCCGCGCGGTCATCACCTCGCGCTCGCGAAAGACATGGTGGAACGGATAGTCCCTGCCGAAGCGCACGACATGTTTGCCGGCCGCGTCCGTGACCACATAGTTGGCGTTGCTCAAACCGCCGGGCAGTGGTGCGATTTCGATGCCGCCGGTCCAGCAGGACAGGGCGCGGATGCGTTCTTCGGCGGTCACGGAATGATCCCTGGTTTGCTGGGGTTCGATAAGGTGCCATGGACAGCGCAACGACGGCGGGGAGAAACGCAAAAAATCTCGTCGGTGCGGGATGCCAGGATCGGTATCCCGCACCGCACCGACGAGCCCCTGGCCAGGTTTTTGAGCCCCGGCATCCGCCCCCGCGGATCTGAAAATTCGTTGCGCCTGGCACGTTGCAAACGGCCCGGTGCGTGAGTTGCGGCTCTGCCATCACCCTCCCGTTGCAGTTCCGAACCCTGTCTTGATTTCACGCCAGGGTTGCTCGGTTGTCAAGAAAAAGATGTGACCTTTTTTGGGTGTTTTGCCCGAAACCATAAGGTACCTCCTTTAAAAGCGCTTGAATTACCTTAGAATCGGTCAAAGTCTAAGTTCGGGGAACCAAATGGCTCAATCCAAACGCCACGGCGAGATCCTGCGGCTGCTGCAGGAAGAAGGCACCGTCACCATCGCCAGCCTAGCCGACCGGCTGGGCGTGTCGCTCGAGACCGTGCGCCGCGACGTCAAGCCGCTCACCGGCGACGGCTCCGTCCTCAAGATGCATGGCGCCATCGGCCTGCCGTCGATGGTAGGCGAAGCGCCGTTCGAGCGGCGCATGCGTGAGAATGCCGATGCCAAGCGCGTCATTGCCCGCATGGTCGCTGGCACCATCCGCGACGGCGAATCGATCATGCTCGACACCGGCACGACAACCTCGTTTCTGGCCCGCGAGCTGCTCGGCCATCGGCGCCTGACGGTCGTCACCAACTCATCGGATATCGCGCGCACGCTGGCCACCATCAACGGCAACAAGGTCTACATGGCAGGCGGCGAATTGCGCAGCGATTCCGGCGCTGCCTTCGGCGCCTCGGCCATCGACTTCGTCAGCCGCTTCTCGGTCAGCCACGCCATCATTTCCACCGGTGCCGTCGATGCGGTGATGGGGGTCATGGACTATGATCTGGAAGAGGCCGAATTCGCGCGCATGGTGCTATCGCGCGGCCAGCGTTCGCTCGTCATCACCGATCACTCGAAGTTCGGCCGCCTTGGTCTGGTCCAGGTTTGCGGCTTCGACAGTTTTTCCGAGATCGCCACCGACCGGTCGCCGCCGCGCGATATAGCCGCGGCCCTGGCGCAGGCCGGCGCGCGGCTCAGCATCGTCGGCGCGGAGAGCGGGTTCTGATCCAGCCAACTTACGCCGACGATTTGGCCGGCACTTCCCACCGCCGCCTCCGCCGTGTTTAGTCCGGCCATGGCTTTCACCATCCGCCAGTTGCAGTTCTTCATCGCCGTGGCCGAGCAAGGCACGGTCTCGGGTGCCGCGCAGAACCTCTCGATCTCGCAATCTTCGGTCACCGAGGCGATCAAGGAACTCGAAAGCGATCTCGGTGTCGAATTGTTCGAACGCCATCCGCGCGGCCTCAACATCACCCATAAGGGCCATCAGTTTCTGCGCCATGCCACCAAGATCCTCGCCGACGTCTCCGACGCACGCCGTTCTTTCTCAGGCGAACAGGCGGTGGCGGGCGGGCGGCTGCAGCTGGGCGTCACCTCGCTGGTCGCCGGTTATGTGCTGTCGGATCTGCTCGCCCGCTACCGCCGCGCCTATCCCGGCGTCGAGGTCTCGGCCATCGAGGATAATGGCGATTATCTCGAGCATCTCTTGATCGGCGGCAAGCTCGACATTGCCGTCATGGTCACCTCCAATTTGCGCGACCGCACCGCGCTGCAGTCGGAAATCCTCGAAGTCTCGGCCTATCGGCTGTGGCTGCCGCTCGGCCATCCGCTCGCCAGCGCCGACATCATCAGCATTGGCGACATTGCCTCCGAAACGCTGATCATGCTGACCGTCGATGAGATCGAGGAAAACACCGGCAAGCTGCTGACGGCAATCGGCGCCAAGCCGCATGTCGCCTTCCGCACCCGTTCCGTCGAGGCCGTGCGCAGTCTGGTCGCGACCGGCGCCGGCGTGGCGCTGTTGCCCGACCTCGTCTACCGGCCCTGGTCGCTGGAAGGCGACCGCATCGAATCGCGTGACATTTCGGGCTCCTTGCCCGTGGTGCAGGTCGGCATGGTCTGGCGGCGCGGCTCCGGCCTGCCGCAGGCGGCGCGCGATTTCATCGGCCTTGCACAGTCGCAACGGACGGTCCGTCAGCGTGTCTGAGAGGTCGGCCGCCGACCTATCGGAAAAACCGATATCGACCTTCTGATAAATGAATTTGCGAAACCGGAATTTTCCAAGCACTTTCCGTTCAGGGACCAAAGCCGCCATCAGAGCGGCATCAAGCCCAACGGACGAACTGACTTTTTCAGTCCGCGCGTGACCCCTAGCGAAGACCGAAACCGGCTTTCGCAGTCAGGCGCCAAAATGGGAGATCGACGATGAATTCATTCCTCAAGTCATGCACTGCCTTGACGGTCGCGCTGACCTTTACCGGTCAGGCCGTCGCCCAGGTCAAGGAACTTGGCAAGGGCGAGGGTCAGGTCAACATCGTTGCCTGGCCGGGCTACATCGAGCGCGGCGAAACCGACAAGGGCTATGACTGGGTGACCTCCTTCGAGAAGGAGACCGGCTGCAAGGTAAACGTCAAGACGGCCAACACCTCCGACGAGATGGTCTCGCTGATGAACGAGGGTGGTTTCGACCTCGTCACCGCTTCGGGCGATGCCTCACTGCGCCTCGTTGCCGGCAAGCGGGTGCAGCCGATCAACACCGATCTTATCCCAAGCTGGAAGACTGTCGACGAGCGCCTCAAGGACGCGCCGTGGTTCACCGTCGGTGGCGTCCACTATGGCGTTCCCTACCAGTGGGGACCAAACGTCCTGATGTATAACACCGACGTGTTCAAGGAGGCTCCCAAGAGCTGGAACGTCGTGTTCGAAGAGATGAAGCTGCCGGACGGCAAATCCAACAAGGGGCGCGTGCAGGCCTATGACGGGCCGATCCACATCGCGGATGCCGCCAACTATCTGATGTTCCACAAACCGGAACTCGGCATCAAGGATCCTTATGAACTGAACGAGGACCAGTACAAGGCAGCGCTCGAATTGCTGCGCGTCCAGCGCACGCTGGTCGGCCGCTACTGGCATGATGCCGCCATCCAGGTCGACGATTTCCAGAACGAAGGCGTCGTCGCTTCCGGTTCGTGGCCGTATCAGGTCAACACGCTGGTCGCCGCCAAGAAGCCGGTCGCTTCGACCATTCCGGAGGAGGGCGCGACCGGTTGGGCCGACACCACGATGATGGAAGCCGACTCGGCCAATCCCAACTGCGCCTATATGTGGATGGAACACTCGCTGTCGCCGAAGGTGCAGGGCGATGTCTCGGCCTGGTTCGGTTCGCTGCCCGTCGTGCCCGCCGCCTGTAAGGGCAATGAGCTTTTGACCGACGAAGGCTGCAAGACCAACGGCTATGAGAATTTCGGGAAGATCAAGTTCTGGAAGACGCCGGTGTCGAAATGCGCCACCCAGAACGACAAGTGCGTGCCCTACTACCGCTGGGTGTCGGACTATATCGGCGTCATCGGCGGGCGGTAAGCGCCCTTACCCTCCCCCTTGTGGGGAGGGTCGACGCGCAGCGGCGGGGTGGGGGGTCGCGCGGACACGATTTTGCCTATGAGGCCACCCTCAACCCTCGGCCTCCCCCATCGAGGGGGAGGTGTAGTGGCGCGCGAAATTCGCCATCCGCTGCCATGATTTGCAGGCGAGGGTGATCGACAGAACTGAACCGGCAACAGACTGACAGCCCATGACCTCCGCCGTCTCCTTCCAGAAAGCCTCGCGCCATTTCGGCATCGTTCGCGCCGTCGACGCGGTCGATCTCGACATCGCGCCAGGCGAGTTCTTCGCCATGCTTGGGCCGTCCGGTTCCGGCAAGACCACCTGTCTGCGCCTCATCGCCGGCTTCGAGCAGCCGACATCGGGCTCGATCTCGATCTTCGGCGAACGCGCCGAGGGCGTCCCGCCCTATCGCCGCAACGTCAACACCGTGTTCCAGGACTATGCGCTGTTCCCGCATCTGAACGTGCTCGACAACGTCGCCTACGGGCTGATGGTCAAAGGCGCCGGCAAGGCTGAACGGCACAAGGCTGCGGAAGAGGCGCTGGCGCTGGTGCGGCTGCCCGGCTATGGCGCCCGCCGCCCCGGCCAGCTTTCCGGCGGCCAGCGCCAGCGCGTCGCGCTCGCCCGCGCGCTGGTCAACCAGCCCAAGGTGCTGCTGCTCGACGAGCCGCTTGGCGCGCTCGACCTCAAATTGCGCGAGAATATGCAAGAGGAGCTGAAGTTGCTGCAGAAGGCCCTTGGCATCACCTTCGTCTTCGTCACGCACGACCAGGGCGAGGCGCTGTCGATGGCCGACCGCGTCGCCGTCTTCAACGATGGCAAGATCATGCAGATCGGCACGCCGGAAGATATCTACCAGCGGCCGAAGACCCGCTTCGTCGCCGATTTCGTCGGCTCATCGAATGTACTGCCGCCGGATTTCGTCCAGCGCTATTCCGGCCAGCATCGCTGGGGCAGCCTGCGCCCTGAATCCATTCGCGTCGGACGAGCGGCCAGCGGGGTCATAGGTGGCGAAGGCGTGCCCGCCCGCCTCGTCTCGACCAATTATCTCGGCGCCACGACGAAGCTGGCGCTCGACGCCGACGGGCTGCGGCTGCACGCCATCGTGCCGGCCGGCACGGCTTTGCCGAGGGAAGGCGAGGCGGTCGTGCTCACCTTCAACCGCGAGCATCTGCATCTGATGGACGAGCCGGCATGAGACTCGACGCCGCCATGCCGCGTGCAACGGCCCCCGCCATCCTGCCGGGCAGCGGCGGCTTGCGCGGCGCGTTGTCGGACCTCTTCTGGCGCAAGCCGAGGGTCCTGCTGCTGCTCATGCTGCTGCCGCCGGTGCTGTGGCTCGGCATCGTCTATATCGGCTCGCTGTTCGCGCTGCTGGCGCAGAGCTTTTTCTCCATTGACGAGTTTTCCGGCCTGATCAACCGCCAGTTCACCTTGAAGACCTATGGCGACCTGTTCCAGGCCGCCAATCTCGACATCATCCTGCGCACGGTGACGATGGCGGCTCTGGTCACGCTGGCCTCCGCCGTCATCGCTTTCCCCATCGCCTACTACGCGGCGCGTTATGCGCGCGGCCGCTGGAAGGCGCTGTTCTATTTCGGCATCATGCTGCCGCTGTGGTCGAGCTACCTGGTCAAGATCTACGCCTGGAAGCTGATTCTGGCCAAGGAGGGCATCCTCACCTGGCTGCTCGCCAAACTGCAGCTGTCGTGGGTGCTCGACGCCTGGCTGTCGCTGCCGGTCATCGGCGGCAATTCGCTGTCGGTGTCGTTCACCGGCACCTTCATCGTCTTCGTTTATGTCTGGCTGCCTTTCATGATCCTCCCCGTTCAGGCGGCGCTCGAGCGGGTGCCCGGCAATCTGGTCGAGGCCTCGTCCGATTTGGGGGCTTCGCCGGGACAGACCTTCCGCAACGTGCTGTTCCCGCTGGCGTTGCCGGGTATCGTCGCTGGATCGATCTTCACCTTCTCGCTGACATTAGGCGACTACATCATCCCGCAGATCATCGGCACCTCGCGGCTGTTCATCGGCCAGGCGGTCTATTCGCAGCAAGGCACCGCCGGCAACATCCCGCTCGCCGCGGCCTTCACAGTGGTGCCGATCGTCATCATGGGGTTCTATCTCTGGGGCGCCAAGCGCATGGGAGCCTTCGATGCGCTCTGATCGCGGCCAATCCGCTCCGCTCGGCCTGAAGATCGCCGCTGCCTGCGGGTTGCTGTTCCTGCATTTGCCGATCCTGCTGATCTTCGTCTATGCCTTCACCACCGAAGAGAAGAGTTTCGTCTGGCCGCCGCCGGGGCTGACGACGCAATGGTTCGCCGTCACGTGGAACCGGCCTGACGTCTGGCAGGCGCTGTCGCTGTCGGTCAGGGTTGCCGTGATCTCGACGGCGATTGCGCTGATCCTCGGCACGCTCTGTTCGGCGGCGGTGTCGCGGACAAAATTCTTCGGCCGCGAAACCATCTCGCTGCTGGTCATCCTGCCGATCGCGCTGCCCGGCATCATCACCGGCATCGCGCTGCGCTCGGCCTTTTCGCTGGCCGACATCCCGTTTTCGTTCTGGACGATCGTGCTCGGCCACGCCACCTTCTGCGTCGTTGTCGTCTACAACAATGCGGTCGCCCGTTTTCGCCGAACATCGGGCTCGATGATCGAGGCGTCGATGGATCTTGGTGCCGACGGCTTCCAGACCTTCCGCCATGTCGTGCTGCCCAACATCGCCACCGCGCTGCTGGCCGGCGGCATGCTGGCCTTCGCTTTGTCCTTCGATGAGGTCATCGTCACCACTTTCACCGCCGGCCAGCAGCAGACGCTGCCGATCTGGATGCTGGAAGAGCTGATCCGTCCGCGCCAGCGCCCGGTCACCAATGTCGTCGCCATGGTCGTGGTGCTGGTGACGCTGCTGCCGATCCTTGCCGCCTATTACCTCACCCGCGACGGCGACCAGATCGCTGGAAGCGGCAAATGAAAAACAGCGAATAGGGAGTAGCGAATAGCGAATAGGGAATTTCGACGGTCAAGCCCTACTCGCTATTCGCTACTCGCTACTCGCTCCTGTTAAGGGAGAAACCTTATGGACACCCAGATGCTGATCGGCTCGAAATTCGAGAAGGGCACCGAAACCGAGGAACCGATCCTCAATCCGAAGACCGGGGCGACCATCCTCAACCTGCCCGAAGCCAGCCAGGCGCAGATCGAGGCGGCGGTGCTGGCGGCCGAAAAGGCGTTCGTCTTGTGGTCGCGCACCACGCCGGCGCAGCGCTCGGGCTATCTCCTGAAGATCGCCGACCGCATCGAGGCCGACGCAAAAGAGTTCGCCACGCTTGAGGCGCTGAACTGCGGCAAGCCGATCAATGCCGTGCTCAACGATGAGATTCCGGCCATCGTCGACTGCTACCGCTTCTTTGCCGGCGCCGTGCGCTCGATGCCGGGCGTCGTTGCCGGCGAATACATTCCAGGCCACACATCGATGGTCCGCCGTGACGCCATCGGCATCGTCGCTTCCATCGCGCCGTGGAACTACCCGCTGATGATGATGGCCTGGAAGCTGGCGCCGGCCATCGCCGGCGGCAACACCGTCGTCTTCAAGCCGTCCGAGCAGACACCGCTGACCGCGCTGAAGCTGGCGAAGATACTTGCCGAAATCCTGCCCGAGGGCGTCGTCAATGTCGTGCTCGGCCGCGGCGACAGCGTCGGCAACACGCTGATCAACCACCCGAAGGTCAACATGATCTCGATCACCGGCGATGTCGCCACTGGCAAGAAGGTACTGCAGGCGGCGGCCAAGTCGGTCAAGCGCACGCATCTCGAGCTCGGCGGCAAGGCTCCGGTCATCGTCTTCGACGACGCCGACCTCCGCTCGGTGGTCAACGGCTTGCGTGCCTTCGGCTACTACAATGCCGGCCAGGACTGCACCGCCGCCTGCCGCATCTATGCCGGCAAGAAGATCTACGACAAGCTCGTCGCCGATCTCTCGTCGGCTGTCTCGACCATCAAGTACAACCGTCCAGACGACACCGAAAACGAGATCGGGCCGCTGATCTCGCGCCGCCAGCGTGACCGTGTCTCGAGCTTCGTCGAGCGCGCCTCGGAACTGAAGCACATCGAGATCACCACCGGTGGCAAACCGGGCGAGGGCTCTGGTTTCTATTACCAGCCGACCGTGGTCGCCGGCGCCCTGCAGGAAGACGAGATCGTGCGGCGCGAGGTGTTCGGGCCAGTCGTCTCGATCACCCGTTTTTCGGAAGTCGACGAGGCGGTGAACTGGGCCAATGACAGCGACTACGGCCTGGCGTCGTCGGTGTGGACCAAGGACGTGTCGCGCGCCATGGCGACGGCCGCACGTCTCCAGTACGGCTGCACCTGGATCAACACCCATTTCATGCTGACCAACGAGATGCCGCATGGCGGACTGAAACAGTCCGGCTACGGCAAGGACATGTCGCTCTACGCGCTGGAGGATTACACCGCCGTCCGCCACGTGATGGTTGCGCATAGCTAGCGCCTTCCCTTCTCCCCGTTTACGGGGAGAAGGTGGCACGAAGTGACGGATGAGGGGCGGCGCGACGCTTCCAAAGCTGGCTCTGCCCCTCATCTGCCTGCCGGCATCTTCTCCCCGTAAACGGGGCGAAGACCGCTACTCCACGATTCGGTAGATGTTCCACAGGCTGGTGCCCGACACGACGTAGGGCTCGATCTCCTTGCCCCATTTGGCGTGCGCGTCGATCTTGCCGATCTTGGCGAAGAACGCCTCCAACTGGGCCAGGCTCTCGACCTGGTGGTGCGACTCGACCGTCGCTTCCCGGGCGCCGATCGAACCGGTCATGATCTGGAATTCCAGCTCGGCGAGGCCGACCTGCGAGCCGATCTCGCGTTCCCATTTCTTCAACAGGTCGAGCACGGTCTGCTTGTGCCCGAACTTGGCGTCGATCTGCCATCTGGCGCTGAACATTGTCTTCTCCTCCAGGGTTGCGGCCAGAGCATGATCTCGAAAAAGGGAAACCGGTTTTCTGAAAAGATCATGCCCCAGCACGGAAACAGAGCTATCCCGCTTCAATCGGGATGAATGAACAGGCTCTGCGGTTGACCTACTCGTCCCAGGCCTGCACGACGGTCTGCCGTGCAATCAGCCCGTTCTTCAGCTCCAGCATCGCGGCGCAGAACACCTTGGTGCCGTCCGGATAGGCGCAGGCCTGGGTGAAGGCCAGGCTGTCGCCCTCGGCGATGGTGGTGTCGACCTTGTGGGTCATCGCCCGGCTGCAGATGTCGTCCCAGAATGTGCTGATCGCCGCGCGCCCGCGAATCTCGCGCGGCTTGCTCGGCGGGTTGTTGCGGTCGATCACCCGCACCAGCGCGTCGTCGGCGTAGAAGCTCGACAGCATCCTGCTGTCACGGCCTTCGATCGCCTTCTTGATCGCCGCGCCATTCACTGTTTGGGTCTTGGTCAGCATTTCATCCTCCATTGGCCCGTCTTCCGACCGGGCGGTTGATGGGTCGAAGTGCTGCCCGGCGCTCATCGCCGGGCAGTGATTTCTTCACTGCGACTTGGCCTTGACGGCCGCGAACACGTCGTCGGTCTGCTTCTTGAAGGTCGTCAGATCGACCTGGCTGCCATTGAGTATCGTCGACCAGTGGCGCACGATCGCCGCCATAGCCACCGCCTCCACGCGGTCCAACTCGGCCACGGCTCGCCCACCGGTCAGGAACTCCTCGATCGGGTCGGCCACCCGATCGACATCGCCGGTCCAGATCGGATGATCGCGCCCGGGAATCTCGACCAGCCGCGCATTCGGGATCTTTTTGGCCAGGTAGCGGCTGGCGTCAGGATCGACCCGCGCATCGTTGCGGCGATGAATGAGCAGCGTCGGCGCGCTGATCGCCGCCAGCATGCCGCGCACGTCGATCCCGGCGTTCATGCGCGCCAGCGCCGCGGCCGCCGTCGGGCTCGCCGACAATCGTTCGAAGCGTGCCCACCACTGTGCGAAATGCACGTCGTCGACCCGGCTCGGCGCGAAATTGGGTAAAGTTGCGCCGGTACCCCAGGCTGTCTCAGCCATCTCGATGAAAGCATCGAGGCGTTCGGGCGACATCACCCATTTGTGGAAATGCGCATAACCGCCATAGAGCGCCAGCGCCCGCGTCCGCTCCGGATACATGGCGGCGAACAGCATCGCCATCGGCGCGCCTTCGGAGGCGCCGAGCAACGCTGCACGGCCGCTGCCGGCGGCGTCCATCACCGCGCGCACATCGTCCATCCGGGTTTCGAGACTGGGCAGGTGGTGGGCGTCGACTCGATCGGACAGACCGGTGCCGCGCTTGTCGAACAGGATCAGCCGCGAGAACGCCGAAAGCCGCCTCAGGAGCCTGGTATAACCTTCGTCTTCCCAGTGCAGGTCGAGGTTGGAAATGAAGCCCGGCACGAAGACGAGATCGAACGACCCCTGGCCGACCACCTGATAGGCGATCCGCACATCGCCGCTGTGGGCGTATCGGGTCTCGATCGGCCTCACGAGGTTTCCGCCCGGCCTGACGATTTCTGGTCGTCAACCATAGCAGAACAGCGTCGATCGCGGCAGTTTAAACTTTAGCGACAGCGAATATAGGCCGGCAAGATTCGACGGCTACTTTTGCGAGGCGGCGACGTCGGCGGGGAAGGCCTTGAGCCCGAGTTTGAGGTCGGCCTCAGCCGGGGTGATCGGCCGCTTGATCTTGACGGAGGCGGCCACCACCAACTCGTTGAAGTTCTCGGTGCCGGCGTCCAGCATTTGGAACAGTTGCAGCCGCATCCTCGGCTCCCAGAACTTGTTGATGTGCTCTGCGACGCCGGCAATGCCTTCCTCGCGTGGCTTGGAGTGGAAGAAATCGGCGATCTGGTTTGCCATGCGCACCAGCTTCTCGCGGGTGCTCATGATGTGTTCTTCGTCATGCGACATGCTTGGCAACTCCGCAAACCACCCGGCCGGGGTGGGTGAAAATATCAAAATCGTCGCCGCGAACCAGCGCCACCAGCGTCATGCCGGCCTCTTGCGCCGTGCGGATGGCAAGTGCGGTCGGCGCCGAGACGGCGATGATCAAGGCCGAGCCGATCGCCGCCGTCTTCTGCACCATTTCGACCGACACCCGCGACGTCACCACGACAGCACCGGATGCGCCATCGATGCCGGCCCTGGCAAGCGCGCCGGCCAGCTTGTCCAGCGCATTGTGACGGCCGACATCCTCGCGCGCCATGACGATGCCCTTGCCCGGTACATAGAAGCCGGCGGCGTGCACGGCTCCGGTCTCGGTGTGAAGCGGCTGCACTTTCGACAGAAGCTTGACCGAGCGAACGATATCGTCGGCATCAAGTGTAAGTTTCGACGCACCGACTTCGTCGACCGAGCGCATCGCTTCCTCGATCGATTCGATGCCGCAGAGCCCGCAGCCGACCGGGCCGGCCAGTCGTCTGCGCCGCGCCTCGAAGCGCGTGTTGGCGGTGTCCTTCAGCCTGATCTGGATGTCGATACCGGCGCCATGATCCTCGACCTCGATGGCCTCGATCTCCTCCGGCGTAGCAATGATGCCTTCGGTCAGCGAGAAGCCGAGCGCGAAATCCTCGAAATCGGCCGGGCTTGCCATCATCACCGCATGGGTCGTGCCGGCAAAGGAGAACGCCACCGGCGTCTCTTCCGGCACCATGCGGTCGGCAGCCGTCGTCCCGACCGCGCGGCGCGCCAGCCGCGATACCTGCGTCGTGGCTTTGCGACGCGCGCTCAAGACTATTCCGCCGCTTCCAGCTTCGCGATGCGACGGCTGTTGCGTGCCTGCTCGTCATAATCGCGCTGCCATTCCGACGGTCCGTTGGAGGCGCCGACCTGCACCGCCGTCACCTTGTATTCCGGACAATTGGTCGCCCAGTCCGAGAAGTCGGTCGTGATCACGTTGGCCTGCGTGTCCGGATGATGGAACGTCGTGTAGACGACGCCGGGCGACACCCTGTCGGTGATCAGCGCGCGCAGCGTCGTCTCGCCCGAGCGGCTGGTCAGCCGGACCCAGTCGCCGTCACGCAGTCCGCGATTCTCGGCATCGTGCGGGTGAATCTCCAGCCGGTCCTCGCCGTGCCACATGATGTTGTCGGTGCGCCTAGTCTGCGCGCCGACATTGTACTGCGACAGAATGCGGCCGGTGGTGAGCAGCAGCGGGAAGCGTGGCCCCGTCCTCTCGTCCGTCGCCACATATTCGGTACGGATGAACTTGCCCTTGCCGCGCACGAACGCATCGATATGCATGATCGGGGTGCCGAACGGCGCCTTCTCATTGCAGGGCCATTGCACGGATCCGACACGGTCGAGCAATTCGAAGGAGACACCGGCGAAGCTCGGCGTCGTCATCGCGATCTCGTCCATGATCTCGGAAGGATGCTGATAGTTCCAGTCCAGCCCGATCGCGCGGGCAAGCTCCTGCGTCGCCTCCCAATCGGCGTAGCGCGCCTTCGGCTCCAGAACCTTGCGCACCATGTTGATGCGACGCTCTGCGTTGGTGAAGGTGCCGTCCTTCTCCAGGAAGGTCGAGCCCGGCAGGAAGACATGCGCGTAGTTCGCCGTCTCGTTGAGGAAGAGGTCGTGCACGACGACGCATTCCATCGCGGCGAGGCCGGCTGCGACATGCTTGGTGTCGGGGTCGGACTGAAGAATGTCCTCTCCCTGGATGTAGATACCCTTGAAGCTGCCGTCGACGGCGGCATCCAGCATGTTGGGAATGCGCAGGCCGGGTTCGTCGTCCAGCTTCACCCCCCACAGGGTCTCATAGATGTCGCGCACGGCTTCGCCGGAGATGTGGCGATAGCCCGGCAGTTCGTGCGGGAAGGAGCCCATGTCGCAGGAGCCCTGCACATTGTTCTGGCCGCGCAGCGGGTTCACGCCGACGCCCGGCCGGCCGATATTGCCGGTGGCCATGGCGAGGTTGGCGATCGCCATCACCGTGGTTGAACCTTGGCTGTGTTCCGTCACGCCCAGGCCATAATAGATCGCGCCGTTGCCCCCGGTGGCGTAGAGACGAGCCGCGCCGCGGATCGCCTCGGGATCGACGCCGGACAGCTTGCCGACTGTTTCGGGGCTGTTCTCCGGCAGGGCGACGAATGATGCCCAATCCTGGAACTCGGTCCAGTCGCAGCGTTCGCGGATGAAGGCTTCGTCGAAAAGACCTTCGGTGACGATGACATGCGCAAGCGCCGTCAGTACGGCCACATTGGTGCCGGGCTTCAGCGGCAGGTGATAATCCGCTTCGATATGTGCCGACTTGACCATCTCGGTGCGGCGCGGATCGAGCACGATCAGCTTGGCGCCCTGGCGCAGCCGCTTCTTCAGTCGCGAGGCGAATACCGGGTGGGCGGAAGCGGGATTGGCACCGATGACGACGGCGACGTCGGTGTAGTCGACGGAGTCGAAATCCTGCGTGCCGGCCGAGGTGCCGTAGGTCTGGCCGAGCCCGTAGCCCGTCGGCGAATGGCAGACGCGCGCGCAGGTGTCGACATTGTTGTTGCGGAAGCCCTGCCGCACCATCTTCTGGACGAGGTAGGTTTCCTCGTTGGTGCAGCGCGACGAGGTGATGCCGCCGATCGCGGTGCGTCCGTACTGATACTGGATGCGGCGGAATTCCTTCGCCGTATGGGCGATCGCCTCTTCCCAGCTCACTTCGCGCCACGGATCTGTGATCTTTTCGCGGATCATCGGCGACAGGATGCGGTCCTTGTGGGTGGCGTAGCCATAGGCGAAACGGCCCTTCACACAGGAATGGCCGTGGTTCGCCTTGCCCTCCTTGTAGGGCATCATGCGAATAACCTCGTCGCCCTTCACTTCGGCCTTGAACGAACAGCCGACGCCGCAATAGGCGCAGGTGGTGACGGCCGAGCGTTCCGGCAGGCCCTTGGCAAGCACCGTCTTCTCGCGCAGCGCATCGGTCGGACAAGCCTGCACGCAGGCACCGCAGGACACGCATTCCGAATCGATGAATGCCTCATGCATTCCCGCCGAGACCCTGGATTCGAAACCACGGCCCTCGATGGTCAGCGCGAAGGTACCCTGCACCTCTTCGCAGGCCCTCACGCAACGCGAGCAGACGATGCATTGCGAGGCGTCATAGGTGAAATAGGGATTGGATTCGTCGCGCGCGATATAATCGACTGCCAGCGAGCCATGGCCGGGCGCCACGCCGTTTTCCGGCTTGACGTGGTTGCGGCCCTCGATGCCGTAGCGGTTCTCGGTCAGCCCGATCGACTTCGCCACCGCATCGAATTCGCTGGCGCCGGTTCCGGCCTTTTCGTTCCAGCCGGTCGGATGGTCGGAGACGTAGAGTTCCATGACGCCGCGGCGAATGGCGTCGAGCCGCTCTGTCTGCGTACGCACCACCATGCCCTCGCCGACGGGTGTCGTGCAGGATGCCGGCGTGCCGCCGCGCCCTTCGATCTCGACGAGGCAGACACGGCACGAACCGAAGGAGTCCAGCATGTCGGTGGCGCAAAGCTTCGGGATCTCGACCCCGCCTTCCATCGCGGCACGCATGATCGAGGTGCCTTCCGGGACGGTGATGCTGCGGCCGTCGACATTCAGCGTGACCCGCTTCTGCGCCTTCGATTCCGGGGTTCCATAGTCGATCTCTTCGACGAGGGATGGGAAGTCGGCTTTGATGTTCATCTGCCAGCTCCTATTCAGCAGCCACGCGCACGGGCGCTGGCTTGAAGTCATCGGGGAAATGGGTGATCGAACTCATGACAGGGTAGGGCGTGAAGCCGCCCAGTGCGCAGAGCGAACCAAACTTCATCGTGTTGCAGAGGTCGGTGACCAGAGCGAGGTTCTTCTCCGGTTCGATGCCCGCGGCAATTCTGTCGATGGTCTCGACACCGCGCGTCGAGCCGATGCGGCAGGGCGTGCACTTGCCGCAACTTTCGATGGCGCAGAACTCCATGGCGAAGCGCGCCTGTTTCAACATGTCGGCGGTGTTGTCGAACACCACGATGCCGGCATGGCCGATCAGCCCGTCCTTGGCCGCGAAGGCCTCATAATCGAATGGCGTGTCGAACAGCGCGCGCGGGAAATAGGCGCCGAGAGGTCCGCCGACCTGCACCGCCTTGACCGGGCGCCCGGTGGCCGTGCCGCCGCCGATCTCGTCGACGATCTCGCCCAGCGTCATGCCGAAAGCGGCTTCGAACAGGCCGGCATATTTGACGTTTCCGGCGATCTGGATCGGAATCGTGCCGCGCGAGCGGCCCATGCCGAAATCCTTGTAGAAGGCCGCACCCTTGTCCATGATGACAGGCACCGAGGCCAGCGAGATGACGTTGTTGATCACCGTCGGCTTGCCGAACAGCCCCTTGTGAGCCGGCAGCGGTGGTTTTGCCCGGACCATGCCGCGCTTGCCTTCGAGCGAGTCCAGCAGCGCCGTCTCCTCGCCGCAGACATAGGCGCCTGCGCCAACCCGGATCTCCATGTCGAAAGCATAGGCCGAACCCAGCACGCTGGCGCCGAGGACACCGGCCTTGCGGGCGATCTCGACGGCCTTGTTCATCGCCGCCACCGCATGCGGATATTCCGAGCGGACATAGACGAAACCCTTGGTCGCGCCTGTCGCGATTCCGGCGATCGTCATGCCTTCGATCAGCACGAAGGGATCCCCCTCCATGATCATGCGGTCGGCGAAAGTGCCGGAGTCGCCTTCGTCGGCGTTGCAGACGATGTATTTGCGGTCGCCTGATGTATCGAGCACCGTCTTCCACTTGATGCCGGTCGGGAAGCCGGCGCCACCGCGCCCGCGCAGTCCGGATTCGGTCACTTGGGCGACAATGGCGGCAGGCGTCAGTCCCAACGCATTCGTCAGTCCATTCAACCCGCCATGTTTCTTGTAGGATTCGAGCGAAAGCGGATCCGTGACGCCGCAACGTGCGAAGGTCAGCCGCGTCTGCTTGGCCAGGAAGGGGATTTTGTCAGGCGCGCCCAGCCAGCGCTTGTGATGGCCGCCGGTGAGGAAGCCGCCGTCGAACAGGCTTTTGACGTCGGAGGGCTTTACCGGTCCATAGGCGACGCGGCCGTTGGCGGTCGCCACTTCGACCATCGGTTCGAGGAAATAAGCCCCGCGCGAGCCGTTGCGCACGATCTTGGCTTCGATGCCGCGTTCGGCAAGCTCACTTGCGATCGCCTTGGCGACTTTTTCGGCACCCAGCGCCAGCGCGCCGGAATCGCCGGGAATGTAGATACGCGGGATCATGAGCGCACCTCGGCAACGATCTCGTCGAGCTTTTCATCATCGAGCCGCCCGATCACCTGGCCATCGAGAATTGCGGCGGGCGAACAGGCGCACAGGCCCAGACAATAGACCGGCTCCAGCGTCACCGAACCGTCGCCGGTCGTCTCATGGAAGCCGATGCCAAGCAACTGCTTCAGTTTGGCGGCGATGGCGTCCGAACCCATCGACTGGCAGGATTCCGCCTGGCAGAGCTTCAGCACATGCCGGCCGGCCGGATGGCTGCGATAATCATGGTAGAAGGTGACGACGCCGTGCACCTCGGCCCTGGAGATATTCAGCGCCTCGGCGATGACCGGCAGCGCATCCTTGGGCACATGGCCGAACTCTTCCTGGATGCCATGAAGGATCGGCAGCAGCGGGCCTTCGAGGCCCTTCAGCTCCTGGATGATCGCGGCCGTGCGCGATGTGATCTCGGTACTTGCAGGCTGCATCGTCACGCAGCGCCCTCCCTGGTCGATAGCGTTTTATCGCTAAGTCGTTACAAAATCAGAGGAAACCCGCTGAATCAATAAAGCTGTTTCGTTGCTCGATAGAAATTATCTATCGAGCGGTCATCCAGCATTGTTTAGCCTAGCGATGGGCGTGGAAATCGTCCGCCAGCGCCATCGCCTCGTCCAACAGCGCCGAGACCAGCGGCGTGTGCGGTTCGCGTGGCGCCGCCACCAGGCCGACCGTGTGGCTGGCGTCCGGTTCGACGATCGGGATGGCCCGGATCGGCTCGGAAAAGCCGAATGTTTCTGCAAGGTTGAGCGGCATGATCGACGACCATTTGCCGGTGCGGATATGCGAAAACAGCACGATCATCGAGTTGGATTCCAGCGTCGGCCGCACCTGCACGCCGGCTTCGGCCAGATGCTGGTCGATGATGCGGCGGTTCTGCATATCAGGCGTCAAAAGGCAGAGTGGCAGGCTGCTCAATTCCGCCCATGTCACTTTGTCGCGGTCGGAATAGGGATTTCCCATCGCGGTGATCAGTTGATAGCGCTCGTCATAGAGCGGCACGCTGGTGACCCGCCCCAGCGGCTCGTTGTCGAGATAGGTGATGCCGGCGTCGATGTCGAAATTGCCGAGCAGCGACAGCACCTCGATCGAGGTCCGCGACAGAACCGAGAAGGTGACGCCCGGGTGTTTTGCCCGAAACGGTGTCGTCAGCCGTGCCACCATGGCCAATGCGGTCGGAATGGCGGCGATGCGGATGCGTCCGGAAAGCCCGTGGCGCGCCGCGCGCATTTCCTCGCGCATGGAGCGGGTGTCGCCGACGATGCGCCGCGCCCAGACCAACACCTGCTTGCCCTCCGGCGTCAGTCCCTGGAAGCGCGAGCCGCGCAAAACCAGCATCACACCGAGCTGGCCCTCCAACTGCTTGATGCCGGCCGACAGCGTCGGCTGGGTCACGCCGCACAATTCCGCCGCCCGGCCAAAATGCTCCTCCCTGGCCAGCGCGATGAAGAATTCCAGCTTGTCGATCATGCGATCTTTCCGGTCGTTCGGCGCAAGGTCGGGGAAATTGCGTTTCATCGCAAGCGCCATGCGCAATTGGCCTGCATCCACATCTTTAAGCCGGCTACCTGTTCCCCCCGGCTGAATGCGGCGCTATGTGGATGAAACCTGGGAGATCGACCATGCTAGGCTGGTTCCGCAAGCTTTTGCCGCGCGAAGATCGCTTCTTCGAACTGTTCGAACGACATTCCCGCACCGTGGTCGGTGGCGCCGAGGCGCTGGAGCAGCTTCTCCAGGGCAAGGACATCGACCGCTGGGGCCAGAAAATCATCGATCTCGAAGACGAGGCCGACCATATCACCGCGGAAGTCCTGCTGGCGGTGCGGCGCTCCTTCATCACGCCTTTCGATCGCGGCGACATCAAGGACCTGATCCAGTCGATGGATGATGCCATCGACATGATGCACAAGACCGTCAAGACGGTGAAGCTGTTCGAAAAGAGGGAATTCGACCCGCTGATGCAGGAAATGGGCGGCATCATCGTCGCCGCCGCCAAGCTGGTGGCCGAGGCGATCCCGCTGCTCAGCAAGGTCGGGGCGCACACGGTGCGCCTCAATGCCATCGCCGAAGAGGTCATGCGCGTCGAAAGCCGGGCCGACGATCTGCACGAGCAAGGGCTGAAGGATCTCTTCAGGAAGCACGGCCGCAGCGACCCGATGGCTTACATGATCGGCAGCGAGATCTATGGCGAGCTGGAAAAGGTGGTCGACCGCTTCGAGGACGTCGCCAACGAGATCAGCGGCATCGTCATTGAGAATGTCTAGGTGATGGAAGCCACCATCGCCTTTCCCGTGCTGGTCGGCCTCGTCGCCGTCGCGCTGTTCTTCGATTTTCTCAACGGCCTGCACGACGCGGCCAACTCCATCGCCACCATCGTCTCCACCCGCGTGCTGAGGCCGCAATATGCGGTGTTGTGGGCGGCTTTCTTCAATTTCATCGCCTTCATGTTCTTCGGCCTCCACGTCGCCGAGACAGTGGGAAAGGGCATCGTCGACGTCAGCATCGTCACCCCGGCGGTGATCTTCTCGGCGCTCGTCGGCGCCATCGTCTGGAACATCGTCACCTGGATAGCCGGCATCCCGTCGAGCAGCTCGCATGCGTTGATCGGCGGTCTGGTCGGCGCCGGTGTGGCAAAGGCGGGCGTCGGTGCCATCGTCTGGACGGGACTCGGCAAGACTGTCGCCGCGATCGTCGTTTCGCCGGCGACCGGTTTTGTCTTGGCGCTTGTCCTGATCTTGACCGTTTCCTGGCTCTTCGTACGCCAGACGCCATTCGCCGTCGACAGCTCGTTCCGCGTCCTGCAGTTCTTTTCCGCCTCGCTCTATTCGCTCGGGCATGGCGGCAACGACGCCCAGAAAACCATGGGCATCATCGCCGTGCTGCTCTATTCGCAAGGCATGCTCGGCGCGACGTTCTATGTGCCGCTATGGGTCGTCCTCACCTGTCAGTCGGCGCTGGCGCTCGGCACTCTGTTCGGCGGGTGGCGCATCGTTCACACCATGGGTTCGAAGATCACCCGGCTGAACCCGATGCAGGGCTTTTGCGCCGAGACCGGTGGTGCCATCACGCTTTTTGCCGCCACCTGGCTCGGGGTTCCCGTTTCGACCACGCACACCATCACCGGTGCCATCATCGGCGTCGGCGCCGCCCGCCGGGTCTCGGCGGTGCGCTGGGGCATTGCCAGCAACATCGTCATTGCCTGGATCGTCACCTTGCCGGCGACCGCTGTGATTTCGGCGCTCACCTACCTCGCGGTCGGCCTGGCGGGGTGAGGTCGGCACTCTGGTGCTTGGAGTCGCCGCCGGGGGCCGCGCGGCATCAAGCTGATCAACCCATCCCCCAAGCGTAAGCTCGGCGACCAGGCCGTCAGTCACACACACGATGGGCCACGATCCTCAAAGTTGCGAAACCGTGAATTCTCGCTATACGTCAGGGGAGCTTCCTATCTTTTGGTTCCGATCTCCATGACATCTCCCGTCGCCATAGATTGCTCCAGCAATTGTGTCCTGACTTGTCGGAAGACTGGAGCCAGTCGTCACTAATGCCCATGAGCGATGTGCCCTGCATTGCAGTTATCCTGCCCTGCTGCAACGAGGCCGCCTCGATCGCGCAGGTGATTGCAGACTTTCGCCGTTATTTGCCGACAGCAAACATTTTCGTATTTGACAATAACTCTTCCGACGACACTGCACGCATAGCATCCGCAGCGGGTGCCCAAGTCCTGACGGTACCTATGCCGGGCAAAGGCAATGTGGTACGGCGCATGTTCGCTGACATCGAAGCCGATGTTTACGTGATGACGGACGGCGATGGCACCTACAGCATTGCCGATGCTCCGCACATGATTGATCGTTTGCTTTCAGATCGGCTCGATATGGTGGTCGGCACTCGGACCAGTGGACGGATCGAGGGCAGCGAAGCCTATCGTTTCGGCCACCGGTTCGGCAACCGGATGCTGACCCGCTTTGTGGCGATGCTGTTCGGCAGAACGGTTTCGGACATGCTGTCAGGTTATCGAGTGTTTTCACGCAGATATGTGAAATCTTTTCCAGCGCATTCCACAGGCTTTGAGATCGAAACAGAATTGACGGTCCACGCTCTCGAGCTACGCATGCCGGTGGCGGAGGTGGTCACAGGCTATGGCGCCCGCCCGAACGGTTCCCAAAGCAAGCTTCGGACATACCGTGATGGAATTCGCATCCTGACAACGATAGCGAAACTGTTTAAGGCGGAGAAGCCGCTTATCTTCTTTTCACTGGGTTCCGTCGCGACAACATTGTTGGCGATCGTCTTGGCCATCCCGCTACTAGAAACATACAACGAGACGGGACTGGTACCCCGGCAGCCTACAGCCCTGCTTTGCGTTGCGCTTGTTCTGTTAGGCGGCATCCTATTTGCATGCGGACTTGTTCTCGATACCGTTACGAGGGGTCGAACCGAGGTCAAGACGCTAGCCTACTTGAGGGTTCCCGGAATTGGCGCACTGCGGTCGCCGACACCATGATACACAAGCAGATCGGCTGGTTCGCCATCGCTGGCGTTGCCGGCTTTGCCGCGGACGCCAGTGTACTGTATCTGCTGCTTGCCTGCGACCTCGGACCCTTCACCGGCCGGCTATTTTCGTTCATGGCGGCGGTATTTGTGACCTGGCAACTTAACCGCCACAAGACTTTTGCGGTACAGTCCGGCGAGCCTTTGTGGTGCGAGGGGCTGCGTTACCTTGCGGCAATGACGTTTGGCGGTGCTGCCAACTGGGCAGTCTACGGCGCTTTCATCATGGTAGGATGGTCACCGATATCAGGCTTGGTTGCGGGCACTGGTGTTGGAACAGTCTTCAATTTTTTGTCGGCTAGGTCTTGGGTGTTCCAAGATCGCTCGCAATCCGCACGCCGAGGTTCGTTCCGCTCGTGGATCGGCGGCCTCGAACGCGCGCTTATCCACCCTCGTGCGGCGACGCGTGCGATGTGGCTCGCGCCCTTCCTAGGAGGGGTGATCGCTCTGCTGCTTGGGCAGGACAGCAACTGGGATTTGCTCAACTATCACTTCTACAACCCTTACGCGCTGCTGGACGGGCGGATCGGCACGGACTTAGCCGCGGCGCAGTTCCAGAGTTACTTCAATCCCCTGCTCGACCTGCCATACTACGCGATGGTGGCACACGCGCCAGCGATGGTGGCAGGCTTTGTCATGGGTGCGTTCCACGGCCTCAATTTCGTGCTGCTCCTTTGCATTGTTCGCCTCGTGCTCGGCAGCTCTGGCAAGCCTAACGATGCCACCTCAATTCTGCTTTCGCTGGTCGGGTGCATGGGGCCGGCATTCCTATCGGAATTGGGCAATACCATGGGCGACAACACGACAGCGGTGTTTGTGCTGTGCGCTCTCGCGCTGATAATGTGGCGGTTACGGCAAATTGTGGAGGCCGGCTGGCCGGGTGTCATATCGGCGGCAGCAGGGGGCCTGCTGATGGGTGCCGGCGTTGGTCTGAAACTCACCAACGCGGTTTATGCTGTCGCCCTGTGTTTGGCTCTCTTGTCGCTTCCGGCGCCATGGCTGCGGCGGCCAGTCCTTGCCTTCGCTTTTGGCTTGGGTGTATTCGCGGGGGTCGCGACGACATCTGGCTATTGGTTCGTCACGATGCTGCAGGCTTTTGGAAATCCACTGTTCCCGCAATTCAATGCTTGGTTCGGCGCGCCACTCGCTGCGCCGATCACGATCGTAGACGCGCGATGGCTGCCGAAAAGTATTTCGGAGGCGCTGCTGTTCCCCTTTGCGATGGTCACCAACGCCAACCGTGTCGGCGAACTGCCAATGCGACCATTTGTCTGGCCCGTTTTGTGGCTGCTGATGGTTTTGTGGATCGGCGCCATCGTCATGCGTAAATCCAGCCCGGTCCTGTCGGCTCCTGAACGCCTTGTCGTGTTGTTCGTGAGCTTGGCCTTCGTGATCTGGATGGCGATTTTTAGCATCTATCGTTATGCCGTCCCAATGGAGATGCTTGCGCCGCTGGTCGTTTGGATTGTGATGCACAAACTCCTCAGCGGCGACATGGCGAAACGGGTCGCGGCTGTAACGCTCGCTCTGGTCGCGACATCTGCAGTGGCTGATTCCCGCTCATGGGGTCACGAAGCGTGGGACACGCGCGCGTTTGGCGTGGTGGTGCCAGACCTGCCGCTATCCGGGACAATATTGTTAGTTGCGGAGGAAGCGCCAAATGGCTGGATGGCCCCCTTCTTTCCACCGGAGATGGCGGCCGTCGGCCTCGGGACGAACTTTCCGGAAGGGCCAGCATACAGTGTGCGTGTCCATCAAATAATCGAGCAGGCAGGTGGCAAGGCTTGGGCCGTGATGCCAGCCCACACTGACGAACAGGCAATGCGTGTAGCTCAGATGAACGGCACCCTTGCACCCTTGAAATTGTCTGCGTCGGGGTGGCCCTGCCGGAAGCTGTCAGCGCTGCTGCACCGCGTGAGCAAGCACTTGCGGGTGGACGAAGCCGCAAAAACGGGGAGCTGTCGACTGGTGTCGTTGCCTGCAGGCGGTATGAGTTTGGCCGAAGCTGATCTCGCGACCATCCAGCGATCGGATATAATCATCAAGCGTTATGGTCTTGCCCTCAATGCCGCAAGCTGTCGAACCTTTCAAGCGTGGGTCGGTGCAAAGCCACGTCCCTATCAACTGTGCGAAGTTGGCTTTTGACTGCGTAATCCGGCAGCCCAGGTCGTCGCAATAGCCTGCGCCAAATCATCGTCATCCGCCGCCACCTTGCGTCACAGACCCACCTCGCCGTCCGCGTGGCGGGAGGAGGTGAACCTCGTGGCGCGTGGCGAGCTGGTAATCGCGATTCAGTCTAGCCGCTCACAAGGTTCAGGATGTTGCCGTCTGGATCCTTGAACCAGGCGACTTTCATTCCGGAGCCGACATGGATATCGCCCTCCAGTGTCAAGCCCGGCATCTCATAGTGCTCGAAGCTGACGCCCTTCGACTTCAGCGCCTTGACGACATTGCCGATCTCGTCGCCAACGGCCCACGTCACCGCTGTTGCCTTGTTGGTTCCGGCATATTGGGAATGATAGACGTTGATGGCTGTGTCGCCGCTTTTATACACGATCAGTTCACCGCCCTCATCGTGCACCTGCTCCAGGCCAAGCGTTCCCTCATAGAAAGCCTTGGCTTTCGCGAGATCCTTCACCGCGAGGTTGGCCGTTGCGTTGAAGTTTGCGAGCATGATGATCTCCTTCCCTGGTTGTCGTGCTCACCATGGTCATGCAGATAGGTCGCACCGGCAGATTGGCGACCGTCGACTTTCTGGAATGATCGGCCACCTTGGCTGCCGTTTTCCGCGGATGCGTTCGATCGGCGATCAGACAGGCTTCGTCGTTTTTCCGGGCACGCCGAGGCACCTGTTGCTCCACGCCTTGGTTCTGTCCGGAAACTGCATTATCTGAAGCCCTGAACGTCCAAGGAAAAAATCATGTCCGCCGTCCAGCAGAACGTCACCAAGGAAATCGTCATCGAGCGCCTGAAGACGGTCAACGGACCGGATTTCACCGGCAACATCGTCGACCTCGGCATGGTTTCGGAGATTTTCATCGCCGACGGGAAGGTCTTCTTCTCGATTACCGTTCCCGCCGCCCGCGCCCAGGAAATGGAGCCGCTACGTGCCGCGGCGGAACGTGTCGTCAAGGCGATCCCCGGTGTCGCCAGCGCCGTCGTCGCGCTGACGGCCGAAAAGAAGGGCGGCGGCATGGAGGCGCCGGTTCCGTCGCGCCCCGCACCCAGGCCGGTTCCGCCCGCTGCTGCCACGCCGCGTGCTGCGCCGCACGCGCCTGCCTCGCACAGTTCGGGAAAGCGCGGCGTGCCCGGTATCGAGGCAATCATCGCGGTTGCCTCCGGCAAGGGCGGCGTCGGCAAGTCGACCACCGCCGTCAACATCGCGCTTGGCCTCGCCGCCAACGGCCTGCGCGTCGGCGTGCTCGATGCCGACATCTACGGCCCATCCATGCCACGGCTGCTCAATATCCATGGCCGACCGCAGACCGTCGACGGCAAGATCCTGAAACCGATGGAGAATTACGGCCTGAAGGTGATGTCGATGGGCTTCCTCGTGGATGAGGAAACGCCGATGATCTGGCGCGGCCCGATGGTGATGTCGGCACTGACGCAGATGCTGCGCGAGGTCGAGTGGGGCCGGCTCGACGTGCTCGTCGTCGACATGCCGCCCGGCACCGGCGACGCGCAGCTGACCATGGCCCAGCAGGTGCCGCTGGCCGGCGCCGTCATCGTCTCGACGCCGCAGGACCTTGCTCTCATCGACGCGCGAAAAGGCCTCAACATGTTCAAGAAGGTCGACGTGCCGTTGCTCGGCATCGTCGAGAACATGAGCTATTTCATCGCTCCCGACACCGGCAAGCGCTATGACATTTTCGGCCATGGCGGCGCCCGCCGCGAGGCCGAGCGCCTCGGCGTCACCTTCCTCGGCGAAGTGCCGCTCGAGATGGGCATCCGCGAAAGCTCGGATGCCGGCACGCCGGTTGTCGTCTCGAAGCCCGACGGCGCAGAGGCGAAAATCTACCGCGACATCGCTTCGAAGGTTTGGGACCGGGTCAACGAAGAACGTGATGCGGCTGCTGCCGCCGTGCCGAGTATTGTGTTCGAGTAGGTTTCCGCTCGGTCGACGCCAACCCTAAACAAGCCCAAGCATTGTTCTGGCAGGCTTCAGCCTAAGCCGCGCCGACCTTTTCGCCGAAGCTGGAAAAAAACTGTCCGGCGAGTTTCTTCGAGGTCGATTCGATCAGCCGGCTGCCGAGCTGGGCGATCTTGCCGCCGACATCGGCCTTGGCGGCGTATTTCAAAACCGTGGTATCGGGCCCATCTGATGCCAGCGTCACGTCCGCACCGCCCTTGGCGAAACCGGCAATGCCACCCTTGCCCTCACCCTGGATCGTGTAGGAGTGCGGCGGCTTCAGGTTCTTCAGCGTCACTTCGCCGTTGAACGTCGCCTTGATCGGTCCGATCTTCACCACCACGGTCGCCGCCATTTCGGTCGGCGATTTCATCTCCAGGCTCTGGCAGCCGGGAATGGTCGCCTTCAAGACCTCGGGATCGTTCAGCGCTTCCCACACTTTTTGCAGGGGAGCGGCAATGCGCTCCTCGCCTTCGATCACCAAAGCCATGAAAACCTCCCGGACAAGACTGAATGAAGCCCTAACGCACGGCCGGGCGCCTGTCTATCACACCAAAGTCCGGTTGCGACCGCACGCCCTCTTGCCTGCTCCCGCGCGTTGCCATATCGATTTGTCTTACAAATACGGAGACCACCAATGGCAGGCGCCCCCACCCACAAGAAAAAATTTCGCTCGCAGGAGTGGTTCGACAATCCCGACAATCCGGGCATGACGGCGCTCTATCTCGAGCGCTACCTGAATTACGGACTAACACGCGCCGAACTGATGTCCGGCAAGCCGCTGATCGGCATCGCCCAGACCGGCTCCGATCTTTCGCCCTGCAACCGGCATCATATCGAACTTGCCAAGCGCGTGCGCGAAGGCATCGTCTCGATGGGCGGCATTCCTTTCGAATTTCCCTGCCATCCGATCCAGGAGACCGGCAAGCGCCCGACCGCCGCTCTTGACCGTAACCTTGCCTATCTCGGCCTGGTCGAGGTGCTTTACGGTTATCCGCTCGATGGCGTCGTGCTCACCATCGGTTGCGACAAGACGACGCCGGCCCTGCTGATGGCGGCCGCCACCGTTAACATCCCGGCGATCGCGCTGTCGGTCGGCCCGATGCTCAATGGCTGGCACAAGGGCAAGCGAACCGGCTCCGGCACCATCGTCTGGGAATCGCGCCAGCGGCTATCGGCTGGCGAGATCGGCTATGACGAGTTCATGGATATCGTCGCCTCCTCGGCGCCGTCCACCGGCTATTGCAACACCATGGGCACCGCCACGACGATGAACTCGCTGGCCGAGGCGCTTGGCATGCAATTGCCTGGCTCGGCCGCCATTCCCGCACCATACCGCGAGCGCGGCCAGATTTCCTATGAGACGGGAAAGCGCATTGTCGAGATGGTGCACGAGGATCTGAAGCCGTCCGATATCATGACGCGCCAGGCCTTCGAGAACGCCATCGTTGTCAACTCGGCCATTGGCGGCTCGACCAACGCACCGATCCATCTCAATGCGATTGCCCGCCATCTCGGCGTGCCGCTCGACAATGACGACTGGCAGAAGGTCGGGCTCAAGATCCCGCTCATCGTCAATCTGCAGCCGACCGGCGAATATCTCGGCGAGGATTATCACCACGCGGGCGGCGTGCCGGCCGTTGTGGCCGAATTGATGAAGGGCGGATTGCTGCCTTTCCCCGAGGCCATCACCGTCAACGGCAAATCGATCGGCGACAACTGCGAAGGGGTGGTCAACGAGAACATCGAAGTCATCCGCACCGTGGCCGAGCCGTTGAAAGCCAATGCCGGCTTCATCAACCTGCGGGGCAATCTGTTCGATTCGGCGATCATGAAGACCAGCGGCATCTCGCCGGAGTTCCGCGAGCGCTATTTGTCCAACCCCAGGGATCCCGAGGCTTTCGAAGGCAACGCCATGGTTTTCGACGGGCCGGAAGACTACCACGCCCGCATCGACGATCCGGCGCAAGGCATCGACGAACACACTATCCTGTTCATGCGCGGCGCTGGCCCGGTCGGCTATCCCGGCGGTGCCGAGGTCGTCAACATGCAGCCGCCGGCATACCTGATCAAGAAGGGCATCCACGCGCTTGCCTGCATCGGTGACGGTCGCCAGTCGGGCACGTCTGGTTCGCCGTCGATCCTCAACGCCTCGCCGGAGGCGGCGATCGGCGGCGGGCTGGCGCTGCTGAAGACGGGCGACCGTGTCCGCGTCGACCTGCGCAAGGGCACGGCCGATATCCTCGTCACCGATGACGAGATCACCCGCCGCCGCGCCGAACTGCAGAACAATGGCGGCTATCACTATCCCAAGCACCAGACGCCCTGGCAGGAGATCCAGCGTGGCATGATCGCGCAGTTCTCGGAGGGAATGGTGCTGGAGCCGGCGGTGAAATACCAGGACGTCGCGCACACCAGCGGCGTTCCGAGGGATAATCACTGATTATTCCAAGGGATAATCATCAATTATTCCTGGCGACAATCACTGATGCTGGATCAAGGACAGGCGGCCTGAACAATCAGGCCGCCAGTCGGACCAGCAGGTCGAGAACGGTCACCATCCTTGACAAGTACGCGCGATGTATCCACCATCATGACAAGGGGTGCATCGCGACGACCCCGTGAGGCGTCAGCCCAATGTTCGCGTCCAAGCTTCTCTTCCAGGAGGTGGACGCCATGCCGTCAACAACCGCTATCACTGTACCGCAATTATCTCGTCTGATCGGGCTGCCGGGTGCGCCGGTGATCATCGATGTTCGCATAGACGAAGATTTCGACGCCGATCCGCGCCTGTTGCCCGCTTCGTGCCGGCGCGATTTCAAAACCGTTTCGACCTGGGCGCCCGCGTTCGCCAGCAAGCCGGTGGCCATCGTTTGCCAGAAAGGGCGGAAACTCTCGCAAGGGGTAGCCGCCTGGCTGCGCCATGAGGGAATCACCGCCGAATCCCTTGAAGGCGGCTTTGAAGCCTGGCGCGATGCCGGGGGGCTGCTGGTCCGCACCGACAGATTGCCGCCGCGCGACGAAAAGGGGCGCACTATATGGGTGACGCGGACACGCCCTAAGGTCGACCGCATCGCTTGCCCCTGGCTGATCCGGCGTTTCGTCGATCCTCACGCGATCTTCCTGTTTGTCGAGGCGGCCGAAGTGCCTGATGTGGCCGACCGCTTTCAGGCCGTGCCTTTCGACATCGACAATGTGTTCTGGAGCCATCGCGGCGAACGCTGCACCTTCGACACGATGATCGAGGAGTTCGGACTGGAGTCCGAGGCGCTCGATCGCCTTGCCGTAATCGTGCGCGCGGCGGACACCGCAAGGCTCGATCTGGTGCCCCAGGCCGCCGGCTTTCTGGCTGCCTCGCTTGGCCTGTCGCGTATGTTCCGCGACGACCTGGAACAACTGGAAGCAGGCATGCTGCTCTACGACGCATTCTTCCGCTGGTGTCGCGACGCCACTGAGGAAACGCACAACTGGCCAGCCACCGGGACGGGTAAACCGACATGAACGCTCTTGTACCGGCGGATGCGGCGGGAGACGTGCCGGTTCCGGCTGCGCCGACCTTCACCGAAGCCACGAAGGTCTGGGCGAAGATCGGACTGCTCAGCTTCGGCGGACCGGCCGGGCAGATCGCGCTGATGCACAAGGAACTGGTCGAGGAGCGGCGCTGGATCGGCGAGCAGCGTTTCTTGCATGCGCTGAATTACTGCATGCTGCTGCCTGGGCCGGAAGCCCAGCAACTCGCCATCTACATCGGCTGGCTGCTGCACAGGACGGCCGGTGGCCTTGTCGCCGGCATCTTGTTCGTCGTGCCGGGCGCGCTCGTCATGCTCGTCTTGAGCAGCCTTTACGTGCTCTACGGCGACATGCCGATCGTCGAAGCGCTGTTTTTCGGGGTGAAGGCGGCGGTGCTCGCCATTGTCATCGAGGCAGTGATCCGGATCGGGCGGCGTGCCCTGAAGAACCGCGTCACGGTGTCGATCGCGGTCGCGGCGTTCATCGCCATCTATGCGTTGAATGTGCCTTTCCCGCTCATCGTCCTGCTCGCCGGCCTGACTGGATGGCTGGGAGACCGCGTTGCTCCCGGCCTGTTTTCCGGCTCCGCCCATGGCAAGGGCGATGTTGGCGACTTCAATGGAGCGGTCGACCTGATGTTCGAACGCGGCGAACTGGCCCATGTCGAGCCGACCAGATGGCATGCACCGCGCACCGTCGCGATCTGGCTGCCGCTGTGGCTTGGGCCCGTTCTTGTGATCTCGTGGTTCACCGGCTCTGCAAGCGTCTGGACCGAGATAGGGCGGTTCTTCAGCCTGATGGCTGTCGTCACCTTCGGTGGCGCCTATGCGGTGCTTGCCTATGCCGCACAGGCAGCCGTCCAGTCCTTCGGCTGGCTCGCCCCCGGTGAAATGGTCGATGGTCTTGGGCTTGCCGAAACGACGCCGGGTCCACTCATCCTGGTGTTGCAGTTTGTCGGCTTCATCGCCGCGTTCCGCCACGCCGGGTCGCTGGACCCGTTGCTTGCCGGATCGCTGGGGGCGTTGCTCACTCTGTGGGTGACGTTCACGCCCTGCTTCTTCTGGATATTCCTCGGCGCGCCCTATATCGAGGCCCTGCGCGGCAACAAGGCATTGTCGGCCGCACTGGGCGCGATCACCGCCGCTGTTGTCGGCGTCATCATGAATCTCGCTCTATGGTTTGCCTTGCATGTCATCTTCCACGAAGTCCGCAACATCGGCCTTGGCATGAATGTGCCGGTGCTTTCGTCGATCGACTGGCGCGCGGCACTGCTTTCCGTTGCCGCTATGATCGCCATCCTGAAACTGAAACTCGGAATGCTGCCAACGCTTGCCGCGTCTGCTCTTGCCGGTGTCTTGTTGCTGGCGGCGGGGGGATAATGCCATCCCCTTTTGTAATCCGCTTGCGAACCACCTAATTGGTTGGAAACGGATTGGAACCCATGGCGGGACGACGCTCTTCTCTCGGCTTCCTCGGAATGTTCGGCCGCTCGAGCGACTTGAGGCAGCTCGACGCCGCATTGCGTGGCGCCGACCTGCATCCTGCCCTTGTGCCGGAGGGCGTGAAACTGACCATCGTCAATCTGATGAAGGATCCTTGGCCCGACGAGCCGCCCGGCCAGGCCTATGCGGAAGTGGCGCAACTGTTCAGCTATTGCGTTGCCGGGCCCGAAATCTTCGAAAGCTCCCACGGCTTGCAGCAGCGGCAGGACGTGGAGCGCCGGGTCGAGGCCGCGGTGCAGGCCGGCGACAGCTTCGATGCGCAAATCGTGCTGATGGCGCTGCACGCCAAGCTGATCGATGCCGAGGTCGTCGAGCGCTACGGGCTGAGCGCCGAATAACTGTTCCGGCGAGCGTTCCTTACCCGCCCATGCTGCCGCGCGGCAGTTTGATCATTTCGCCAAAGCGGGCGCGCAGCCGGTCGTCGATCTGCTTAGGCACATGGCGCGGAAAGCGCTCGGCAAGCACGCGCTTCTTCTCGATGATCGCCCGCTGCAAGATGTCGGGCCGGCCCTTCTCGTTCCATTCCTTGGGAGAAAAGCGATCGCCGACGGCGGGATAAAAATACTCCGTCTGCATCAGCCGCAGCGTCTGTTCGTTGCCGAGATAGTGGCCCGGACCCTTCAGGCAGACATCGGCGATGGTGTCGATCGACAGCGCTTCGTCGGTCACCTCGATGCCGCGCACGCAGCGCAGGCAATGGCCGAGCATGTCGTTGTCGATGATCAGGCTTTCCAGGCAAAAGCCGAGCAGCGAGGCATGCATGCCAGCCGATTCGTAGACAAGGTTGAGCCCGGCGAGACCGGCCATCACGTCGGTGATGCCCTTTTCGTAGCCGGACTGGATATCCGGCAGTTTCGAATCCGTCATGCCGGCGGCCGAGCCGCCCGGCAAATCGTAGTATTGCGCCATCTGCGCGCAGGCCGCCGTCAGCACCGCCTGCTCGGCCGAACCGCCGGACATTGCGCCGGTGCGCAGATCCGAAACGAACGGCCAGGTGCCGAAGATCGCCGGATGGCCCGGCTTGATGGCGTTGACATAGACGAGACCAGCCAGCACTTCGGCCACCGCCTGCACCACGGCACCCGCAATCGCCGCCGGCGCCGTGGCGCCTGCCTGGCCGGCCGAGAGCAGGAGAATCGGGATGCCGCCCTCGACGCAGGCCTCGAGCACGCCGCAGGCGTCCTCGGCGAATTTCATCGGCGGCACGACGAAGCAGTTGGAGTTCGACACGAAAGGCCGGGCGCGGAAGTTTTCCTCGCCGCCGGCAATCGCATAAAGCATCTCCAGCGCCGGCTGCACATTCTCGCGCACCGTAAACGAGGTGCCGACATGCTTCGACGTGCCCATCACGCAGGCATAGAGCGTGTTGAAGTCCATTTCGAGTGGATCTGGAATGTCGCGCGGCACCATCGGCCGCTGGAAGAAATGGATGTTGTCGAGCCCTTCGACGAGGCGGGCGGCGTCATAGATGTCCTGCAGCAGCGACTCTCGGTATTCGCGCTTCTCGACATCGACCAGATGCACTGCGGCGCCCGCCGTGCCGTAGTGCACGCGCTTGCCCTTGATAAGCATGTCGTGCTTGGGGTCCTGGCCGTGCAGGGTGAAATGCCGTGCCGCCTTCTTGATCGTCTCGAGCACGAGCCCGCGCGGGAAGCGGATGCGCCCATCGTCGCCATAGGTGGCGCCGGCCTCGGTCAAGGCTTCGATGCAGGAGGGAATGGCATTGGCGAAACCGACCGTTTCCAGGAGCGTCAGCACCGCTTCGTGGATACGTTCCTGGTCGTTCTGGGTCAGCGGTCCGTAGCTGCCGCCTTCGAGGCCGGCGCGCACCGGCTTGATGTCGTCGGCCAAGGGCGCTGCCCGCATGGCGCGGCGCGCTTCGCGCCCGCCGGAGCGACGCGAACGCTGATCCGCCGCCGCTTCCTGCTTTTCAAGAACTGACATGGAGACACTCCAACTTTCCGAGAAGCAGGGCGCGGCGGTTGGTCCACCATCGGCTGCTTCTTCCCCTTATGTCTCCGACTATGCCGCCGGCATTGGCCCAGACTATGGGCCAGTCGGTCCGGTTGCATATGCCAGAGCTAATGGAGTCGGAGCCGCGCCTGCGCGGCCCCAGGGGGATGGCGATGGATCAGGCGGCCGCGGGCCTGCGTCCGGCGGCGGTGGCCAGTTCGCGGATGCCCGGCTCGATGTGCTGCAGCGCGATCGATGAGATGCCCAGCCGCATGAAACGCGAAGGCTTGTCAGTGCGATCGAAGAACCGGTCGCCCGGTTCTATGATGACGCTGCGCGAGGCTGCTGCCTCGGCCAGTCCGCGCGCATCGGTGCCACGCGGCCCTTCGAGCCACAGCGATGTGCCGCCGGCCGAATCGGTCGAGCGCCATTCCGGCAGGAAGGCGGAAATCGCATGGACCAGACGCTTGCGGCGCTCGTCGAAGGCCGACGACAGCCGCCGCACAAGCGCCTCGTGATGGCCGAGCGACAGGAAGAGCGCTACGGCGCGCTGGTTGTTGGCCGGCGGATGGCGCAGCATGAAGCGGCGTAGCGCCCTGAGTTCGGAGATCAGGCCAGCCGAAGCAACGATGTAGCCGAGCCGCAGGCCCGGAGCCAGCGTCTTCGACATCGAGCCGACATAGACGACACGGCCTGAGCGATCGAGGCTCTTCAGAGCCTGCTGCGGTGCTTCGTCGAGAAGCTGGCTGTCATAGCCGTCCTCGATGATGATCTGGTTGTAGCGGTTGGCCCGCGCCAGAAGATCCTGCCGCCGTTCCGCCGACAGCGGCACCATGGTCGGGCAATGATGGCTGGGCGTGACGAAGACGAACCCGGAATCATTGGGAATAGAAGCGGTTACGATGCCGGACTGGTCGACCGGCACCGGCTCTATCTCGGCGCCCGCAAGGCGGAAGATCGAGCGTGCGTCGGGGTAGCCGGGATCCTCCATCGCCACCTTGGAGCCCTTGGACATCAGCAGCGTCGCCAGCATGTAGAGTGCGTTCTGGGCGCCCAGCGTGACGATGATCTCGTCGGGATTGGCGAAGATGCCGCGCCGCGGCAGCAGCCGCGCCTGGATCTGCTCGATCAGCAGCGGATCGTCGCGGTCGACCATGTCGGACGCCCAGTTGCGGATTTCGAGCACGGCCAGCGCCATGCGGTTGCACTCGCGCCACTCGGCGGTCGGGAACAGCGCCGGGTCGAACTGGCCGTAGACGAAGGGGTAGGACGACTTGATCCAGTTCTCGTGCTTGGCCGGCGGCGGCATGTCGCTGGCGGCGATCTTGCGGCGTGCCTTCCAGTCGATCTCATTGGCCTGATCGGGCGCCTTCTGGTGTGGCTTGGCAGGCGTTGCCAGCACATCGGGATTGACGAAATGACCACGCCGCTCGCGCGCCACCAGGAAGCCCTGGTCGACCAGCTGCTGGAACGCCAGCACCACGGTTCCGCGCGCCACGCCGAGTTTTTCGGCCAGGATACGGCACGAAGGAAGCGGCATCGAAGCGGCGATCTGGCGGTCGAGAATGGCGGCCACGATGGCTTGGCGGATCTGTGCCTGCAGGGTCTGGCCCGATTCCGCCGAAATCCGGAACAGGCCGGACCATATGGCCGTGTCGTTACGCTGTGGCATGGGAGATGTTCCTCGATGGCCAGCCTTTTTCGCTTGGCTGGACCAGCCGAACGTAACCGTGGCACAAGGGGTTGCGCCAATCAATTTTTCTGATCGTTGGGATTTATGCCAGTGATCCTTCACGCCATTTTGATGCTGCGCTGCACCATCGCGGGGTGACGCGGCGCCTCATCCCGGCGATGACTTCGTGCGTCATCGCTGCGCATTGAAATGGCTGGAATTAGGCTCGATAGATTGTCGCGACGACACGCGCCGGAAACATCCGGTTCGTAATGATGGCTCTTAGGTCTCGGAGTTCGGCAGTGGATCAATCGTCCTTTCAAAAACAGCTCGCCGCGTTGCGCGACCATCGCGCGGCGGCGCCCGCCAGCATGCGCCAGGCCTTCGCCGCCGATCCCAAGCGCTTCGTTACATTCTCCGCCACCGACGGCGACCTTCTGCTCGACTGGTCGAAATGCGCGGTCGACGCGCTCACCATGGACTTGCTGGAAAAGCTCGCCAAGGCGGCCGATCTCGAAGGCCGTCGCGACGCCATGTTCGCCGGCAAGAAGATCAACCTCACCGAGGACCGCGCCGTGCTGCACACGGCACTGCGCAACCTGACCGGCAAGGGCGTCACCGTCGATGGCCAGGACGTCAAGGCGGACGTCATGGCCGTGCTTGACGCCATGAGCGCCTTTGCCGATGCCGTACGCTCGGGCAAGGCGGCCGGCGCCACCGGCAAGAAGATCACCGACATCGTCAACATCGGCATCGGTGGTTCCGATCTCGGCCCGGCCATGGCGACGCTGGCGCTGGCGCCTTATCATGACGGGCCGCGCGCGCATTACGTCTCCAACATCGACGGCGCCCATATCCACGACACGCTGAAGGGCCTGTCCGCCGAAACCACGCTGTTCATCATCGCCTCCAAGACCTTCACCACCGTCGAGACGATGACCAATGCGCAGACGGCGCGCAAATGGGTCCAAGAGGCGCTCGGCAAGGAAGCGGTCGGCAAGCATTTCGCCGCTGTCTCGACCTCGCTCGACTTGGTGGCCAAGTTCGGCATCGCGCCGGATCGTGTCTTCGGCTTCTGGGACTGGGTCGGTGGCCGCTATTCGCTCTGGGGCGCGATCGGCCTGCCGGTGATGATCGCTGTTGGCCCGCGGAATTTTCGCGCCTTCCTCGATGGCGCGCACGAGATGGATGAGCATTTCCGCACCGCGCCCGTGCAGGAGAACCTGCCGACCCTTTTGGGGCTGGTCGGCTGGTGGCATCGGGTGATCTGCGGATATCCGGCGCGCGCCGTCATCCCTTATGATCAGCGCCTATCCAGGCTGCCGGCCTATCTGCAGCAGCTCGATATGGAATCGAACGGCAAGAGCGTCACCCTCGAGGGCACGGCGGCGGCGACGCCGACCGGGCCGCTGGTCTGGGGCGAGCCCGGCACCAACGGCCAGCATGCCTTCTTCCAGCTCCTACACCAGGGCACCGATTTCATCCCGGTCGAGTTCCTCGCGGCGGCGGTCGGTCACGAGCCCGATCTCAAGCATCAGCACGATCTGCTGCTCGCCAACTGCCTGGCCCAGTCGGAAGCGCTGATGAAGGGCCGCACGCTGGATGAGGCCCGCGCCCAGATGCTGGCCAAGGGCATGAAGCCGGCCGAGGTCGACAAGATCGCCCCGCATCGTGTCTTCTCCGGCAACCGGCCCTCGGTGACCATCCTCTACCGCAAACTCGACCCGCGCACCTTCGGCCGGCTCATCGCGCTCTACGAGCACCGCGTCTTCGTCGAGGGGACGCTGTTCAACATCAACTCCTTCGACCAGTGGGGCGTCGAACTCGGCAAGGAACTGGCCACCGGCCTTTTGCCTGTCGTGGAGGGCAAGGAAAGTGCCGCCAAGCGGGATGCATCGACCGCTGGTCTTGTGGGATTCATCCACCATTTGCGTGGATCGGAGTGAAAAGCTTGGCAGACATCAAGGGAATATTGTTCGACAAGGATGGAACGCTTGTCGACTTCAACGCGACCTGGCTCGGCGTCGCCGATTTCATGGCCATGGACGCCTCCGAAGGCGATCGCTGGAAAGCCGACAGGCTGCTGGCGGCTGCCGGCTTCGATTTCGCCAACAGGCGATTCAAGCCGGACTCCATCTTTGCGTCCGGCACCAATCTCGATGTCGTCGAATTGTGGTTTCCGCGCCTGTCCAATGAGGACCAGATGCTTGCGGTTGCCCGCTTCAACGAGATCACCTCGGTCCAGGGGTCGGCAATGGCGGTGGCGTTGCCGGGCATCGTCGACACGCTGACGGCATTGCACAGAAAATCCTACCGACTTGGCGTCGCCACCAACGATTCGACCAGCGGCGCGGAAAAGACGCTGGTCACGCTCGGCGTCGCCCAGCTGTTCGACGCCGCCTATGGCTACGACGCGGTGGCCAACCCGAAGCCAGCACCCGACACGATCCTGGCCTTCAGCGATCTCACCGGGCTGAAGCCGGCGGAAATCGCCATGGTCGGCGATAACAGGCACGACCTCGAAATGGCGCGGGCCGGTGGCTGCGGACTAGCGGTCGGCGTGCTCTCCGGCACCGGCACCCGCGAATCGCTGGCCGGCATCGCCGACATTGTTCTTGATTCGGTTGCCGATCTGCCCGACTTTCTTTCGGCACGGGTCAAGGAAACGACCTGACGGGCAGCGGCCGGGGCAAAATCAACTTGGGCTTTCCCGCCAACGGCTGAGATGGGTGGGTTGCGGACAGTCCGCTCCTGCATCGACCGGCCTGAAAGGCAGACTTCGGCGATTGGGTAATTTGGGCCCGCAATCAGTCCGACGGCTTTCGGCGCCCGTGCGCCGAAAGCTGACGTTGAGGTCATAGGCCGCGACGTGATAGAGGTTCCGCTATCAGATCATGTTCGACATACCGAGCGCAGTAAGCAGGTTGTTTTGAATAGGAGCGACGGCCTGATTCAGTCCCTCCACCCCGAAGTCCATGCCCTCTGGCATGACGACGGTGCGCAATGGGCGCCGTTCCGTAGCCTCGACTAGCCGTGCGATGGCGTCAGCCACCAACTGAGGGCGGGGTGGGTTCGCAGGATCAAGTCCCTGATCGGAGTTGTTTTTGATTTGGCCTGGGACCAACGCAACTGCGCCATATGTCGCCAAGACCTGCTCGTCCGAGGGCGCTGGGCTAGATGGAAGCAGATTGCTCGGAAATGGCCCGGGTTCCACGATCACCGAGTCTACGCCGAAGCTGGACAGTTCATATCGATATGCCTCGGCAAGCGCTTCAAGCGCGAACTTGCTCGCGGAATAGACACCAAAGAACGGAAAGATGACGCGCCCCATCAACGAGGTGACATGGATCAGCACGCCGCTACCCGCAGCACGCATATGGGGTAGGACGGCGCGGTCGGCCCTTACGGCCCCAAAAAAGTTCACCGCAAATTGCTGCTCGATGTCTGCCACCGTGTAGGCTTCGGTCACGCCGACGAACATCGTGCCCGCGTTGTTGATGAGCGCATCAATCCTGCCGTGTTGCTCGACGACCCGATCGATCGCAGCGTTGACCGACGCTTCGTCCGTCACATCCATCTCAATGACCTGCAGCTCATGCCCTTCGGCTTTTGCAGCGTTGATTAGCTCACTGCCTGTCTGGCTGTTTTTGCCTTCGATGTCACGCATGGTCGCGACCACCACGTGCCCGCGCCTGGCGAGCTCCAAGGCGGTGAGCTTTCCAAAACCGCTGCTCGCGCCGGTAACAACTACAACCTTGCTGCTCATTTTCTCGATCCTCTCGCTTGCCCACCTAACGGGACAAGCAGGTATATACAGACCTGTACGTCCGTTGCAAAGAGAAAATAGACAGACTATTCTGTTTCTACCCCGAACGCGCAAAACCGGCAGGCGAGAATGAAAACTTTGGATGTGAGTGAGTACCTCGACCTGGAATCGCGGTCGCTGGATGCCCTGGCTCCGCGAGAGCGAATTCTGAAAACAGCGTCTGAACTATTTTACCGAAACAGCATCCATACGGTGGGAATAGATCGCATCATCGCCGAGAGCGGCGTCGCAAAGATGACGTTCTATAAGCACTTCCCCTCGAAGGCCAATCTTGCAGCTACCTATCTGCGCCATAAAAGCGCGCTGTGGTTCGACATGCTGGCGACTGCGACCGAACAGGCTGGACCGGTGCCGCTGGATCGCGTGCTGGCCATATTTGACGCACTGAACGAGTCCTTCCAGGCGCCTACTTTTCGCGGCTGTCCTTTCGTTCGAGGGCTGGCCGAGTTCGGACCGGACGCGGAAACGCCAGAGGTGCAGGCAACGCTCGCAGCATATTTCCATGACTTACATGAGTTTGTCGTGTCGCTCATCCAGCCCTTGAAGTTGAAAAATCAAGAGAGCGTGGTCGTCCAGATCCTCGCGCTCATCCAGGGCTCGCTCGTGAACGCACAAGCCATGAGGGGGGGCGTTGAACCTCTTGCAACGCGCGATGCGGCCAAGATGCTGCTCGAGGCTGCGGTTGAGCGCGGCTGATCGAAGGAAATTTCGGCGTGTGCGGCGCCTGATGGTCAGCTCAGACGAAAAAAACGTGGCCACAGGCCGAGCGCGAGAATTTGGCGGCGAATGGAGCGCATTCGGCCGCAGCTCGATGAAGAAAACTAAGCGCGACATCAATGAGGACTAATGATGCATATTCCAGCTAGCCAATCGAAAGAGATAAACACACTAGAGGGTACGATATGGAAATACTTCCTAAACAGTGAGGTAGGCATTTCATATCAAACGCTGACGATGAGAAGTCCAAATCAGGTCAGCACCTGAATAAGGAAACCAATGAAACATACTTCATTGTTAAGGGGACGGCGAAATTTGTCGTTGGCGACAAGGAGTACGACGTGGGTGAGAAAGACGTTGTGGTCGTTGAAGCAGGGATTGCACACTACATTGAAACCGGTGCTCTTACCTACTTAACTATCACAAGGCCGGATTGGAAACCCGAGCAATATCAACACGTGGATTAGCGTGGCGGTCAATGACGCCATGGGCCACGGTTTCATGAAGGCTTCAACCCTTCCAGAAATTTTTAGGGCATGTGGAGAGCGGGGGGCCATGGCGATGGTCCCAGTGAAAGAGGCGTCCCAGTAAGTTGTCGAAGACCGCGTGCCGCCCACTTATCGCGGGCGGCCGCTATCTACATCAGGCGGACAAAGACCGATTGGTTGCGACTGCGCCAGTTCGGGTGAACTCTACGTCCGGCTTTGAGAACGATGCCATGATAGCGTCGCGGTTTGATGGAGCGCGTTTCTTGTCAGCGGCGGTAAGCGCAGCCTTGAGCTCGTCGGCGGTCAACTCCGTGCAATAGGCCGGAGTGCCCGGCTGCAGCCGCCAGGACTCTTCAAGAGTACCCGCATCCACCGTATCGAAGCCAGTGACGCTGACGAGATCGGAGACAAGTGCTTTGGCTTCGGCGTCGTCACCGGAAATCGGGATGGCAATGCGATCTGGAGCGCCCGCCTCCAAACCCGCCTCGGCCAACGTAAGACTTAGCAGCGCGTTCCAAGCCTTAACAAGGGGGCGCCCCACCTGCTCGCTGGCCCAAACGGTCTCCGGCTTGCCGCTATCAACCTCGGAGATTTTGCTGTCTCGGGCGGGATAGTAATTGGAGGTGTCTACCACGATTGCACCAGCAGGAGCGCCAGCAAGAACCGCTGCCAGGTCTGGGTTCTTGGCGAAGGGCACTGAGAGGATGACCACATCGGCATCCTGCACGGCCGCCTCTCTCCCAACGGCCTGGATGCCGGTGCCGGCAACTGTGTCCGCAAGACTTTCGGGGCCACGCGAGTTCGCCAGTTTCACCTGGTGGCCAGCGGCGTCCAGCTTCTTTGCAACCAGCGAGCCGATGTTGCCGGCCCCAATGATTCCGATTTTCATTTTACATCCTTTGGTTTTCAAATTTTAGCAGGGTGAGCGAAGTCATGAAGAGTGTCTCGCAGCGCAATGATCTCGTCCTCGGACATTTGACAGGCACTCTTGATCTTGCCGGAGATGCTCCAGACCTCGTCCTTGATGCTGTGAGCGGCAGGTGTGAGATCGACAAGGACCCGGCGTTCGTCCTCGGGATCGCGCATTCGCGTCACCATCCCGCAGGTATCGAGCCGCTTGAGCAATGGGGTGATCGTGCCGGTGTCCATGCCCAAAGCGTTTCCAAGATCACCTACGGACCGGGGCGCGGACGCATAGAGCTCCAGCATCACAAGGTACTGGGGAAAGGTCAGGCCCAGCGGATCGAGGAACGGCTTGTGCATGCGTGCCATCCGACCCGCCGCCCCGTACAGGGCGAACGAGATTTGCATTCGAACCAAATGTGACGCGCTTTTTTGAGGTGCCATACCATAGCTCAAAGAGACAAACCGAGTTCACTGGCGAACTAGTATCTAGTGCACTAGATAATGTAACTATGGAGGATTGCAACCCTCCAGCTGCACTTGGAGTCAGACCGCATGCGCGACTAATCTTCCGGCGAATGCGCCTTGGAGGGCCTGGGGTTCTCGAAAACCTGATCGACATATGCCCGGCAGGGGTCCCTCGGGTGGGCATCGGGGACGCTGGGCAATGGCAGCTTTCGGGAGAGGATGCCGCGGCCCCAAACGACTGGAGGGGGCGCGTTGTTGATGTGGCCCGCAGCGAAGGAAAGGCAGCTTTTACGATTTTCGAGCTTAGGGCTGGAGTGACCGAGATGAGGTCGAACTCGGTCATTCCGAGTGACTGGGTTTTGATCTCAGCGACAGCGGTCATCCGCTTCAAAGGAAAACACACCGCTCGGCTTCAGCGCGCTGTCTTTCGTCTGGCCGAAATCCGGCACCTTGTATTCGGCGAGCAGGTGCAGCCGTGATCGTGGCAAATAGGCGCGGCCGGGGTCGCCGACTAGGACCTCGATGCCGGCATTCAGGCAGCGTTCGAGAAAAGGCATGACTCGATCGGCGACGTCCTGTCCATAGAAGACATCGCCGGCAAGCACGAGGTCGACCATGGGTGGCGAACCCCTGGTGACATCGTCTCCGATCACGGTGATGGCGACGCCGTTGGCCGCCGCGTTGAGGGCGAGCGCAGCAACACCGTTGCGGTCGATCTCCGCGGCGATAACTTCGCGCGCGCCAGCCTTGGCGGCGGCAATGCCGACAAGGCCGGAACCCGCGCCGAGGTCGAGCACGCGGCGACCGGCCACCATTTGCGGGTGGTCCAATATGTGGCGCGCAAGCACCGCGCCGCCGGCCCAGGCATAGGCCCAGTAGGGCGGCCGCGGCTCGGGTCCATCGTCGTCCGCCTCGATCGTGTCGTCATCGGCGTCGGAGCTTTGGTGCGGATCGGTAAGCCGCCTCAGGCCGCTGGCCGGATGCGGCGTATAGAGCCGGATCTCGGGGAGCGATGGCACCGGGGCGAGGCGCATGTTCGCCCTGATGAACTCTGCCGGGTCTGGACTGCAAGGTGCATCCACGGCCTCAGGGCCGTCGGCTATCGTCATTCGCGCAACGCTCGCCGCAGGATCTTGCCGACCGGTGTCTTCGGCAGCTCGGTCCTGAACTCGATGTATTTCGGCCGCTTGTAGCCGGTCAGGTTCTCGCGGCAATAGGCGGTGATTGCCTCGGCGGTCAGCGCCGGATCCTTCTTGACGATGAACAGCTTCGGCACTTCGCCGGAATGCTCGTCCGGCACGCCGATCGCCGCCACTTCGAGCACACCCGGATGCATCGCCACGACTTCCTCGAGCTCGTTCGGATAGACGTTGAAGCCCGAGACCAGGATCATGTCCTTCTTGCGGTCGACGATCTTGGTGTAGCCGCGCTCGTCCATGAAGCCCATGTCGCCGGATTTGAAGTAGCCGTCCTTGGTCATCACCTTGCCGGTCTCATCGGGCCGGTTCCAGTAGCCCGCCATCACCTGCGGTCCCCGGATGCAGATTTCGCCGACCTCGCCGAGCGGCAAGTTGTTGCCGTCATCGTCGCGGATGGCGATCTCGGTCGAGGGCAGCGGCAGGCCGATCGTGCCGGTGAAGTCGCCGGAGGTGAACTTGTTGGCCGTGGCCACCGGCGAGGTTTCCGAAAGGCCGTAGCCTTCGGTGACCGAACAACCGGTCAGCGTTCTCCAGCGTTCCGCGACGCCCTTCTGCACCGCCATGCCGCCGCCCAGCGTCAGGATCAGCGGCTTGAAGTCGAGCTTGCGGAAATCCTCATTGTTGAGCAGTGCGTTGAACAGCGTGTTGAGGCCCGGAAAGATGTGCACGGGGTACTTCTGCAACTCCTTGACGAAGCCGGGAATGTCGCGCGGGTTGGGAATGAGCACATTGCGGGCGCCTTGCTGCATGCCCATCAGCGCGTTCACCGTCAGTGCGAAAATATGGTAGAGCGGCAGCGCGCAGATGAAGTTGGGGTGCGCGGGTTTCGGCTTGATCGTATAGGCGTCCTCCATCCATTGCGCGTTCTGCGCGACGTTGGCGAGCACATTGCTGTGCAGCAGCGTGGCTCCCTTCGAGACGCCCGTGGTGCCGCCCGTATATTGCAGGAAGGCGACATCGTCGGCTGCCACCTTGGCCGGCTTAAAACCCATACCGGCGCCGGCCTTCATTGCGGCATTGAACTTGACATGGCCGGGCAGCGACCATGCCGGGACCATCTTCTTCACGCGGCGAACGACGAAATTGACGATGGTGCCTTTCAGGCCGCCGAGCATGTCGCCCATCGAGGCGACCACGACATGCTTGACCGCCGTCCTGGCGATCACCGCCTGCAAGGTGTTGGCGAAGTTCTCCAGGATGACGATGGCTTGCGCACCGGAGTCCTTGAGCTGATGTTCGAGCTCGCGCGGCGTATAGAGCGGGTTGATGTTCACCACGACATAACCGGCTCGCAAGACGGCCATCATCGCCACCGGATATTGCAGCACGTTCGGCATCATCAGCGCGACGCGCGCGCCCTTCTGAAGGCCTTTCGATTGCAGATAGGCGCCGAAGTCCGCCGACAGCCGCTCGACATCGGTGTAGCTGATGGACTTGTCCATGCAGGTGAAGGCGGGCTGGGCCGAAAACTGCTTGCAGGCAGCGACGAGGAAATCGCCGATCGAGCTGTATGGCAGGGCGCCGATTTCGGCCGGGACGTTTTTCGGATAACTCTTGAGCCACGGCTTTTCCGGCAGGCCGGCGGCAAGCGCCGTCAGTGCATTCGGCAATCGCTTGGCGGCGGCAGGCTTCGCTGCCGGCGGGGCCTCGGCCGCAGCAGCCTTCGCCACCGGCTTGGCGGCTGCCGGCTTTGCAGCAGACACTGTCTTTCCGGCAACAGTCTTGTTCGAGGCTTTCTTGGTCGAGGCTTTGGCTGCCGGCTTTGTGCTTGCCTTCGCCGGCACGGTGGCTGCCTTCGGCTTGGCCGCGGCGGCTTTGGCAGCGGGTGCTTTCGGCTTGGCTCTGCCGCCGGCTGCTTTTGGAGCCGCCTTGGCTGCCGCTTTCGCCGGCGCCGTTTTCCTTGATGCTTTTGCCACCCGTTCCTCCCTCGACAATTCTTGTTCGTCCGCGCCGCGCTCGCCCCTGAATTGACAGAGACGTCCTCCGCTGCCGCCGCTATGCACCTATGTATTGCCTCCATTGGCGACCGTGCAAGTCTTGCCCCTGCGGCAAGGCTGGAAAGATTTGCCGTCGAAAATCTTTCCTGCCGCCGACACTCCCAACCGCTGTCCCGCCGCACTCTCGGCCGCTCGGAGGCGCGCGCGGCATCGATTATCGTCAGATCGGTGATCAATAAAAAAATGCGATCGTTAATAATCCCGTGAATGGAAGAAACTGCTAATTTTTTCTGTCATTTAGCAAAATCGCGGATTTTTTTCCTGCTTCCCAAGGGGTAAGCAAACGGGGTGTTCCAAAGCCGGAAAAACGGTGCTTATATGCGCGCTTCGCGAGCCTGATAGAGGGGCTTGGAAGAACATCAGGGAGTGCTCAATGAAGAAGAAACTGACTTTTGCAGCCGCGTTGCTGGCTGCAAGCGTCCTGGGCGGCGTGGCCAACGCGAAAACTCTGGTCTATTGCGCGGAAGCTTCGCCGGAGGGTTTCGACCCGGCGCCGTATACCGCCGGCCAGACCTTCGACGCGTCGTCGCGCACCGTCTTCAACCGCCTTGTCGAGTTCGATCACGGCAAGACAACGACCTCGCCGGGCCTGGCTGAAAGCTGGACGATCTCCGACGATGGCAAGGAATATGTCTTCAAGCTGCGCAAGGGCGTCAAGTTCGCCGCCACCGACTATTTCACCCCAACGCGCGACTTCAACGCCGACGACGTGGTGTTCTCTTTCGAACGTCAGGTCGACAAGAACGGCCCGTGGTTCCAGTACATCCCGGGTATTGCCTATCAGTATTACAATGACCAGTTCGGCGACAACATCACCAAGGTCGAGAAGGTCGATGACCTGACGGTGAAGTTCACCCTCAAGGAACCGGCAATCACCTTCATTCCGACGCTGGGCATGGACTTCGCCTCGATCGTCTCCAAGGAATATGCCGACAAGCTGCAGGCGGACAAGACGCCCGAGCTGTTCAACCAGAAGCCGATCGGCACCGGCCCGTTCATCTTCGTCGATTACCAGACCGACGCGGCCATCCGCTACAAGGCCAACCCGGACTATTGGGGCGGCAAGCAGAAGATCGACGATCTGGTCTTCGCCATCACCACCGACCCGGCGGTGCGCGCGCAGAAGCTGAAGGCCGGCGAATGCAACATCATGTCATACCCGGCACCGGCCGACATCGCCGGCCTGCAGGCTGAACCGAGCCTGAAGGTCGACGAGCAGGAAGGCCTCAATGTCGGCGCGCTGATGTACAACACCCAGCAGAAGCCGTTCGACGACGTGCGCGTCCGCAAGGCGCTCAACATGGCCATCAACAAGAAGGCCATCATCGACGCCGTCTTCCAGGGTGCCGGCCAGGTGGCGATCAATCCGATCCCGCCGACCATGTGGTCGTACAACAAGGAAGTGAAGGACGATCCGTACGATCCGGATGCGTCCAAGAAGCTGCTCGAAGAGGCCGGCGTCAAGGACCTCAAGATGAACGTCTGGGCCATGCCGGTGTCGCGCCCTTACATGCCGAACGCGCGCCGCACCGCTGAATTGATCCAGTCGGACTTCGCCAAGGTCGGCGTCACCGTCAACATCGTCAGCTACGATTGGGGTGAATACCTCAAGCGCGCTTCCGCGGTCGATCACGACGGCGCCGTCATCGTCGGCTGGACCGGCGACAATGGCGATCCGGACAACTTCCTCGGCGTGCTCCTGAGCTGCGCTTCCGTCGGTTCGAACAACCGCGCGGAATGGTGCAACAAGGACTTCGACGCGCTCATCAACAAGGCCAAGACCGTTTCGGATCAGGCCGAGCGCACCAAGCTCTACGAAAAGGCACAGGTCATCTTCAAGGAACAGGCACCCTGGGCGACGCTCGCTCACTCCAAGGTGTTCATGCCGATGCAGAAGACCGTCACCGGCTTTGCGATGGATCCGCTCGGTATCCATCGCTTCGACGGCGTCGATATCGCCGAATAAGGTTGCGAAACGGGGGCGTCACCGCATGGTGGCGCCCCCACTCGCCCGCCATGCTGCGTTATATCCTCGGCAAGCTCGCCCTCATCATCCCTACCTTCATTGGGATAACCATCCTCGCCTTTGGCTTCGTGCGCATCCTGCCCGGTGATCCGGTGCTGGTGCTTGCGGGCGAACGCGGCCTGTCGCCCGAACGCCACACGGCGCTGATGCACCAGTTCGGCTTCGATCTGCCGATATGGCAACAGTACCTGACCTATTTGACCAACATCCTGAGCGGCGATTTCGGCACCTCGTTTTCCACCAAGACGCCGGTGCTCAAGGATTTCCTGGTGCGCTTCCCGGCAACGGTCGAGCTCGCCATTTTCGCGATGATCTTTGCCGTAGTCCTGGGGGTCGCCGCCGGCATCTTCGCCGCCATCCGCCGTGGATCCTGGTTCGATCAGCTGACCATGGGCACCGCGCTGGCAGGCTATTCCATGCCGATCTTCTGGTGGGGTCTGCTGCTGATCATCGTGTTTTCCGGCACGCTGCACTGGACGCCGGTTTCCGGCCGCATCGATCTTCTCTATTTCTTCAAGCCGGTGACCGGCTTCATGACCATCGACTCGCTGATCTCGGGGCAGAAGGGCGCCTTCCGTTCGGCGCTGTCGCACCTCATCCTTCCCACCGTCGTGCTCGGCACCATTCCGCTGGCCGTCATCGCCAGGCAGACGCGGTCGGCGATGCTTGAAGTGCTCGGCGAGGACTATGTACGCACCGCGCGCGCCAAGGGCCTGGCACCGCGCCGCGTCATCGGGCTGCATGCCTTCCGCAACGCGCTGATTCCGGTCGTCACCACCATCGGCCTGCAGGTCGGCACGCTTTTGACCGGCGCCATCCTGACCGAGAGCATCTTCTCCTGGCCCGGCATCGGCAAATGGATGATCGACGCCATTTCCAAGCGCGACTATTTCACCGTGCAGGGCGGGTTGCTTTTGATCGCGTTGATCGTCATGTCGGTGAACCTCATCGTCGACGTGCTCTACGCCGTCATCAACCCACGCATCCGGGCCAACTGACATGAGCAACGAAGGCCCAGCCACCATTGAAGCCGTGACCGTCGTCAAGCAGCAGGACGCAAGGCTGCAGATGTTCGGCGAGTTCTGGCACTACTTCTCCGTCAACAAGGGCGCGGTGATCGGGCTCTTCGTCTTTGCACTGCTGATCCTGATCGCCATCTTCGCGCCGCTGCTGGCGCCGCATTCGCCCGACGATCAGTTCCGCGACTTCTTCCTGACGCCGCCGGCTTGGCAGGAGGGCGGCAACGCACAGTTCCTGCTCGGCACCGACGCCGTCGGTCGCGATATGCTGTCGCGGCTGATCTACGGCTCGCGCTTCTCGCTCGCCATCGGCTTCGTCGTCGTCACTTCAGCGCTGATCTCGGGCGTGATCCTCGGCCTGCTAGCCGGCTACTGCCGTGGCTGGGTCGACACCCTGATCATGCGCATCATGGACATCATCCTGGCCTTCCCGTCGCTGCTCTTGGCCCTGGTGCTGGTCGCGGTCCTCGGCCCCGGCCTCGTCAACGCCATGATCGCCATCGCCTTTGTGCTGCAGCCGCATTTCGCCCGGCTCACCCGTGCCGCCGTGATGGCCGAGAAGACTCGCGAATATGTCGTCTCGGCCAAGGTCGCCGGCGCCAGCCATCTGAGGCTGATGCTGGTCACCATCCTGCCCAACTGCATCGCGCCGCTGATCGTGCAGGCGACGCTGTCCTTCTCCAACGCCATTCTCGAGGCTGCGGCCCTCGGTTTCCTAGGCATGGGCGCGCAGCCGCCGACGCCGGAGTGGGGCACCATGCTGGCCGAGGCGCGCGAGTTCATCCTGCGCGCCTGGTGGGTGGTGACCTTCCCGGGCCTCGCCATCCTGATCACCGTCTTCGCCATCAACCTTATCGGCGACGGCCTGCGCGACGCGCTCGACCCCAAGCTGAAGAGGTCGTGAGCATGCCTCTGCTCGAGATCAAGAACCTCACTGTTTCCTTCGATACGGCGGCCGGACCGTTCATGGCCGTGCAAGGCATCGATCTCGCGATCGAGCCGCGCGAAGTGCTGGCGATCGTCGGCGAGTCCGGCTCCGGCAAGTCGGTGGCGATGCTGGCGGTAATGGGCCTGTTGCCCGACACGGCAACGGTCAAGGCCGACCGCATGGCCTTCGACGGCGTCGATCTCCTGAAGCTCAGCCCGTCCGAACGCCGCAAGATCGTCGGCAAGGACATTTCGATGATCTTCCAGGAGCCGATCGCCAGCCTCAACCCATGCTTCACCGTGGGCTTCCAGATCGAGGAGGTGCTGCGCTTCCACATGGGCATGGATCGCGCCCAGCGCCGAGCGCGTGCCATCGAACTGATGAAGCTGGTCGGCATCGCCGACCCGGAGGAGCGCCTGAGCTCGTTCCCGCACCAGATGTCGGGCGGCCAGTGCCAGCGCGTCATGATCGCCATCGCCATTGCCTGCAACCCGAAACTGCTGATCGCCGACGAGCCGACAACGGCGCTCGACGTCACCATCCAGAAACAGATCCTCGATCTGCTGGTTTCGCTGCAGGCCAAATACGGCATGGGCCTGATCATGATCACCCACAATATGGGCGTGGTCGCCGAGACCGCCGACCGCGTTATCGTCCAGTACAAGGGCCGCAAGATGGAAGAGGCCGACGTGCTGTCGCTGTTCGAGTCGCCGAAGAGCAATTACACGCGGGCCCTGCTGTCGGCCTTGCCGGAGAACGCCGTCGGCGACCGGTTGCCGACCGTGTCCGACATGATGTTCGAGCCGGCGCCTTCGGCTGCGGGAGCCGCCTCATGAGTATCACCGTTCTAGAAGGCAAGAACATCGTTCGCGACTACCACATCGGTGGTGGCCTGTTCACCGGGCCGCGCACGGTGCATGCGGTCAAGGGCGTCTCCTTCACAGTGGACAAGGGCAAGACGCTGGCCATCGTCGGCGAAAGCGGCTGCGGCAAGTCAACGCTTGCCCGCATCATCACGCTGATCGATCCGGCGACGGCGGGCGAACTGTTCATCGACGGCAATAAGGTCGACATCGCCAGGAACGCATTGACGAAGGAGATGCGCCGCAAGGTGCAGATCGTCTTCCAGAATCCGTACGGATCGCTCAATCCGCGCCAGAAGATCGGTGACGTGCTGGGCGAGCCGCTGCTGATCAACACCGACAAGCCGGCCGCCGAGCGTCGCGACCTGGCGATGAAGATGCTGAAAAAGGTCGGCCTCGGACACGAGCACTACAATCGTTATCCGCATATGTTCTCCGGCGGCCAGCGCCAGCGCATCGCCATTGCCCGCGCGCTGATGCTCAACCCAAGCCTGCTGGTGCTGGACGAGCCGGTCTCCGCGCTCGACCTTTCGGTGCAGGCGCAGGTGCTCAATCTGCTCGCCGACCTCCAGGACGAATTCCAACTGACCTATGTCTTCATCAGCCACGACCTGTCCGTGGTGCGTTACATCGCCGACGATGTGATGGTGATGTATTTCGGCGAAGCGGTCGAATACGGATCGCGCGACGAGGTCTTCGCCGACCCCAAGCACAGCTATACCCGGACGCTATTCGCGGCCACGCCGCGCGCCGACGTCGCATCGATCAAGGCGAGGTTGGCGAAGAAGAAGGCGGCTTGACGTCTCTTCGTCGTCCCAGGGCCTTCGCCGCGTCGCTTCGCTTCAGGATGACGACGCTGGAGTGGCCGCCTCACGACAGCTTGGCGATGATGGTGCGCAGCGCTTCGCCGAAGCGGTGGATCTCATCGACCGTGTTGTAGTGGACCAGCGAGGCGCGGATGGCGCCGCTGTCCATCGAGAGATTGAGGCGCTTCATCAGTCGCGGCGCGTACATGTGGCCGTCGCGGATGCCGATCTGCATCTCGGCCATTTCCTCGACGATCCGCTGCGGCGACAGTTTGCCGATGTTGAAGCAGAAGGTCGGCACCCGTTCCACAATGCGGGCCTCGTCGGCAACGCCATAGATGGTCGCGCCGCAACCTTTCAGCACAGCAAGCATCTCGCGCGCCAGCACCAGCTCGTAGTCGCGGATGGCGCTCATGCCGGCAACGATGTTGTCGCGCCGCGAGCGGTTGTTGGAGGGCGCAAGATTGCGGCCGATCAGTTCCAGATACTGCACGGCCGCATCCATGCCGGAGACGTTCTCGTAGATGAACGTGCCCGCCTCGACCTTGTAGGGCGGCTCGTCGGGGATGAAATCCTCGCGGAAGGTCGGCAGCCGCTTCAGCGTTTCGAAACGGCCCCACAGGAAGCCCATATGCGGCGAGAAATTCTTGTAGCCGGAGCAGACGAGATAGTCGCAGTCCCAGGCCTGCACGTCGATCAGCCCGTGCGGCCCGTAATGCACGCAGTCGAGGAACACCTCGGCACCGGCCGCGTGCGCGATCCTGGCCACCTCGGCGACATCGACGATCGAGCCGATCGAGTGCGCGGTCACCGTGCACGCGACCAGACGGGTGCGGTCGGAAACGAGCGGGCGCAGATCGTCGACATGCAGATTGCCGTCCTCGCGCATCCGCCACCATTTGAATTTCGCGCCAGCGGACTCTAGCGCCAGCCATGTCGCGATGTTGGCGTCGTGGTCCATGTCGGTGATGACGATCTCGTCGCGCTCTTGAAGCATCTGGCCGATGCCGAGGCTGACCAGGCGGATGAACGAAGTGGCGTTCATGCCGAAGCAGATTTCCGCCGGGCTGTAAGCGTTGATCAGCAGCGCGACGCTTGTCCGGGCATCTGCGACCGACTGGTCGACGGTGACGCTGCGGCCATAGCGGCCGCCGCGCTGCACATTGTGCGAAACCAGATGGTTGGTCACCGCGTCGAGTACGCTCTGCGGGATCTGGGCGCCTGCGGCATTATCCAAGAAGATGAAATCGCCGGCCCGTTGCAAGGCGGGGAACATGGCGCGGATGGTGTGGACGGGAAACGCGGTTGCGCTCGCATTGTCGGTCTGGTGCTTGTTCACGGGTAGGCTCCTGCGAAGGACTTGGAGGGATCGGTTGGCGAGGTCAGCGCTTCTTTTCGGTCTTGAAGCGCTCTTCAAGCAGGCTGACGAGGCGGACCATCGGCCAGAGGAAGATGAGATAGACAAGCGCCGCGCCGATCAGCGGCGAGGGGTTGGCATAGAGCGACTGCGCGTTGGTCGCTTCCTTGAGCAGTTCCGGCAGCGCCACGGTGGAGGCGAGCGAGGTGTCCTTGAACATCGAGACGCAGTTGCTGGTCATCGGCGGGATGACGACGCGGATCGCCTGCGGCAGCACCACCTTGCGCAAGGTCAGCAGGAACGGCAGGCCAAGCGCCTGCGACGCCTCGAACTGGCCACGCGGAATGCTTTCGATGCCGGAACGGAACACTTCCGCCGAATAGGCCGACATGATGAAGGCGAAGGCAGTCACCGCCGAGGCCCAGGACGACAGGCGGATGCCGAGGAACGGCAGCGCGTAGTAGATCAGGATCAGCACGACCAGCACCGGCAGGGCGCGGAAGATGTCGGTGTAGCCGACCGCGAGCCAGCGCAGCGGCTTCGGCGCATAGAGTCGCACCAGGCTGATCGCCAGGCCGATGGGGATGCCGATGCCGATGCTCAAAATGCCGAGCAGCAGCGTGTTCAGGAAGCCGCGCAGCAGCGCCGGCAGGCTGGACATGATGACATCGGGGTTGAAGAAGGTGTCGAGCAGCGACATGGGAGCGTTCCCGAACCCCAGAGCAAAGAATGCTCGCGTTAAAATCAATTGACCTCGCCGACGGCGGGGTGTCTGCGGCGGAAGCCGGCGCCAAGGCGTGAAATGAATCGTGCCGGCCTGGAAAGCCGGCACGATTTCAATGCATTGCCGCTCAGGCCTTCGGCAGCGGCATTTCCTTCAAGGTCGAAGAGTCGGCGGGCGCGTCGCTGCCGAACCACTTCTTGTGGATCGCGGCCAGCGTGCCGTCCTTCTTCATCGCGCTCAGCGCGTCGTTCAGCTTGCCGAGCAGCGGGTGGTCCTTGGTCAGCATCAGGCCGTATTGTTCGCCGGTCTTGATGCGTTCCTTGACGATCAGGTCCTTCATCTTGGTGAAGGAATATTCCATGCCCGGAATGTCGCTGACGGCGGCGTCGACGCGTCCGGCGCTGAGGTCGAGCAGCAGGTTCTGCTGCGTGTCATAACCCTTCACGTCGCTGAAGCCGTCGGCTTCCTGATGCGCCTTGACCCAGGTCTCGCCGGTCGAGCCGGACAGCACGCCGACGATCTTGCCCTTGAGGTCGGCTTCGGCCTTGATCGCGCTGTCGGTCTTGGTGGCGATGCCCATGTCGGAATCATAGTATGGCTGGGTGAACGACTGCGACTTCAGCCGCTCCGCCGTGATGGTGATCGACGAGATGGCGACATCGATGCGCTTCGACGTGGTGGCGGCGAACAGCGCCTGGAAGCCGAGATCGGCGATGTCGGTGGTCATGCCGACGCGCTTGGCCGCTTCGTTGACGATGTCGACTTCAAAGCCCTCGAAGGTGCCGCTCTCGTTCTTGTATTCGAACGGCGGATTGGTCGGGTAGGCGCCGACATTCAGCACATCGGCGGCATAGGCGGTGGCGGGGCCGGCGGCGATGCCGATTGCGGCGGCGAGAAGAAGCAATTTGCGGCGAGTGAAGCTCATCTGTGTTCCCTCTGTTGTTGATCGGGCGGGTTGCTCCCGCACGGTTTTTTGCCGCCCCGCTTCAGGCAGGGCGTCAATTCATGGCAGCGACCATGCGGTCGAGCGCGGTCGCTATCTGGTCACGTTCACGGCAGACGCACATCCGGAGGAAGGCCGTGGCGATGTTCTCGGTGTGCAGGTCGCGGATCTGGGCGCGCGCACCATCGAAGGCATAGCGCGCGCTAGACGATGACTGGGGCACTATGAACGACAAGGACTGAAACCCCTCCCACCACGATGGACTGGCAAGCAAGCCCCTCCGGCACGGCAATCGCCATCGATTTTGGAATGCTTATCCAAAGTGCCGCGGTTTTCAAGGCGAAAGTTTTAAGCTTAAAAAGTTTGACCGGATTGTTGCCCGGCCGATACGCCCTTGGCCGTGCTTGTGTCGCGCAAGTTCGGCTACGCGTCGTAGAAAGAACCTTCGGCCGCACCAGCCTCGAGAACCCATCTCCCTTTTTCGTCCTGCCCAAATCCATATCCGCAAACCATCGCAAGGCGAAGCTATTTCATGCTTGAAATATTTTTGCGGGGCCGTAGCGTGCGATCTTCGCCGGGAGGTCGCGACATGAACAAACCACATCCCTTGCACGGCCCGAACAGACTGAAGCTCGGCGTCTTTTCGACCAATGCGGATGGAGGGCTTGCCATCACCGATGTGCCGGAACGGTGGACGGCGAGCTGGCAGGACAATCTGACGGCGGCGCGGATCGCTGACCGCGCCGGCCTGGAGTTCATGCTGCCGATCGCGCGCTGGCGCGGCTTCGGCGGCCGCAACAAGGTGCGCGAATGGTCGTTCGAGACCTTCACCTGGGCAGCGGCACTTGCCATGGCCACCGATCGGATCGGCCTGTTCATGACCGTGCATGTGCCGCTGGTGCATCCGCTCTATGCCGCCAAGGCGCTGGCGACGGTCGACCATATCAGCCAGGGCCGCGCCGGCTTGAACATCGTCTGCGGCTGGAACCCGAAGGAATTCGGCATGTTCGGCACGCCCCTGGTCGAGAAGGGCTACGACCAGGCGGCCGAATGGATCGAGATACTGGAAAAGCTTTATGCCTCGGCCGAACCGCTCGACTATGAAGGCACCTATTATCGCCTCAAGGAAGCCGTCAGCCGGCCGGCCAGCCTGCAGGCTCCGCGCCCGGTGACGATGAACGCCGCTTTCGGCGGACCGGGCCGGGATTTCGCCGCCGCCCGATGCGACTATCTCTTCACGACCTTTTCCGAGATGAGCGATGCCGGCAAGCACGTCGCCGATATCAGCGAACGGGCCGACAAGGCGGGCCGGGATGTCGGCGTCTACACCGTGGCGCATGTCGTCTGCCGCCCGACGATGGAGGAGGCGCAAGCCTACTACACGCGCTATGCTGTTGATATGGCCGACCACAACGCGGTCGATGCGCACATGGCCAGCAAGAAGGAATTCTCGCAATCGCATGACCCGCATGCGTATGACCGCTACCGACAGCGTTTCGCCGGCGGCGCCGGCACCTACCCGCTGATTGGAACGCCGGAGACGATCGCCGCCGACATGGTCGCCATTGCCGGACACGGCTATCAGGGCATTGCGCTGTCCTTCGTCAACTACACGCAGGAGCTGCCCTATTTCTGCGATCACGTGCTGCCGATATTGAGACAGGCGGGCCTGCGCGAATAGTGGTGGTGCTCAGGGGATCAGCTACCCTGTGGCAGCCAGGATTTCATCGTCAGCTTCGATAATCATCGCGAACATTCGGATTTAGCCGAAGCCTTCCCGACGTCGTCATCCCAGGGTCTCCGCGACGGAGCTTCGCTCCTTGCTCCGCCCGTGGATGACGAAGTGATGAGCGTTTACTCCGGTATGACGGCGGTAGCCTGAATCTCCACCTTGGCGCGATCCTCGACCAGTGCCATTACCTGCATGGCGGCCATCGCCGGAAAATGCCGGCCGATCACTTCGCGGTAGGCCTCGCCGATACCCCTGAGATTGGCGAGGTATTCGGCCTTGTCGGTGAAATACCAGGTCATTGAGGTGATGTGCCGCGGCACCGCGCCGGCTTCCGCCAGCACCGCCACGATGTTCTGAAGCGTCTGCTTCACCTGGCCGACAAAGTCGTCGGTCTCGAACTGGCATTGGCCGTTCCAGCCGACCTGTCCGCCAACGAAGACGAGCCGCCCGCGCGCCGCGACGCCATTGGCGTAGCCGACGGGTTTTGCCCAGCCTTCCGGCTGCAGAATCGTGTGCATTCAAAACCTCCCGGTACCCAAAAACCAAGTCTCGAAATCGCTCGTCAATTTCCTACCGTCAGGCCGCGCCCATCACCTGCCGCGCAATCACCACTTTCTGCACGTCGGAGGCACCCTCATAGATGCGCAGCGCGCGGATCTCGCGATACAGGCTTTCGACGATATGGCCTTTGCGGACACCGTCGCCGCCATGCAGCTGCACTGCCCTGTCGATGACGCTTTGGGCGTGGTCCGTCGCGTATAGTTTCGCCATGGCCGCCTCGCGCGTCACCCGCGCGGCCCCCATGTCCTTGGTCCAGGCGGCGCGATAGACCAAAAGGGCTGCCGCATCGACGTCGAGCGCCATGTCGGCGATATGGCCCTGCACCATCTGCAGTTCGGCCATCGGGGCGCCGAACAGTTTGCGTTCGCCCACGCGCTTGATGCTTTCATCCAGCGCACGTCGGGCAAAGCCGAGTGCCGCCGCACCGACGGTCGAGCGGAACACGTCGAGCACCGACATGGCGATGCGGAAGCCGTCGCCTGGTCTGCCGATCAGCGCCGAGGCGGGCAGGCGAACCTGGTCGAAAGACAGCCGCGCCAGCGGATGCGGCGCGATCACTTCCAGCCGCTCGGCAATGCCAAGACCCTTGACGTCGCCCGGCACGAGGAAGGCGGAGAGCCCCTTGGCGCCCGGCGCCTCGCCGGTGCGGGCAAAGACGACATAGAGATCGGCGATGCCGCCATTGGAGATCCAGGTCTTTTCGCCGGAGAGAACATAGCTTTCGCCGTCACGGGTCGCCGTCATTTCCGTATTGGCGACGTCCGACCCAGAGCGCGGCTCCGACAGGGCAAAGGCTGAGATCGCCTTGCCGGCGCGCGTCTTTGCCAGCCACTGCTGCTGCTGCGGCGTGCCGAACAGGCTGAGCGCGCCGGTGCCGAGCCCTTGCATGGCAAAGGCGAAATCGGCCAGCCCGTCATGGCGGGCGAGCGTCTCGCGGGTGACGCACAAAGTGCGGACGTCGAGTGGTCCCGGATTGTCGGTGTCGAGAGCCGTAGGCCTCAGCCAGCCGTCCTGGCCAAGCTTAGTGACCAGCTCGCGGCAGGCGGCATCTACATCATGGTGATCGACCGGCAGGTTTTTTGAGCACCATGTCTCGAGACGTTCGGCCAGTTCGCGATGGCGGTCCTCGAAGAATGGCCAGGAGAGGAAGGAACGGTCAGGCATTGGCGCGCCCTCGGTTTTCGTCGCGCTCCGTCGCACCCCCCTCTGCCCTGCCGGGCATCTCCCCCGCAAGGGGGGAGATTGGCAGCCTCGTCGACGGCTTCGACCTAACAATGTTGGAGATTGGCGAAAACAAAACGTGCAACCGATCTCCCCCCTTGTGGGGGAGATGTCCGGCAGGACAGAGGGGGGTGCCTGGGCGCAAACCTACCGTCATCAATCCCCCTCGAACACCGGCTTTTCCTTGGCCACGAACGCCTTGTAGGCGCGCTCGAAATCGCGGGTCTGCATGCAGATCGCTTGCGCCTGTGCTTCCGCCTCGATCGCCTGGTCGAGGCCCATCGACCATTCCTGGTTGAGCTGCGTCTTGGTGATGCCATGGGCGAAGGTCGGGCCGGAGACGATGCGCGCCGCCATGTCGAGCGCGTCGGCCTCGAGCGCCGCGGCATCGACCAGCCTGTTGTAGAAGCCCCAACGTTCGCCTTCCGCCGCCGTCATGGTGCGGCCGGTGTAGAGCAGTTCGGCGGCGCGGCCCTGGCCGATGATGCGCGGCAGGATCGCGCAGGCGCCCATGTCGCAGCCGGCAAGGCCGACGCGGGTGAACAGGAACGCGGTCTTGGCTTCCGGCGTGGCGATGCGGATATCGGAACTCATTGCAATGATGGCGCCGGCGCCAACCGCGACGCCATCGACCGCCGCAATGATCGGCTTGCCGCAATTCAGCATCGCCTTGACGAAATCGCCGGTCATGCGGGTGAAGGCAAGAAGCTGTTTCATGTCCATCTTGACCAGCGGGCCGATGATGTCATGGACATCGCCGCCGGAGCAGAAATTGCCGCCATTGGACAGGAACACCACTGCGTCGACGTCGTCGGCATAGACGAGGTCGCGGAACGTGTCGCGCAACTCCGCATAGCTGTCGAAGGTCAGCGGGTTCTTGCGTTCAGGCCGGTCGAGCCGGACCTTTGCGATCCTGCCCTCGACCTCCCAGAGGAAATGCTTCGGCTTGCGCCCGGCCATTTCGGTCATTCGCGTCCCTCCCAATTGCTGCGGAACGAGGTCAGCATACCGGTCAGCCGGCGCGCGTCGTCCTCGCTGACCTTGCCCAGCAATTCGCCGATCCAGCCTTCATGCGCCGCGGCGATGGTGGCAAAGGCCTGCGTGCCTTCCTCGGTCAGCCGCACCATCGACGTGCGGCGGTCGCCATTGCGCCTCGCGCGTGCCACCAGCCCTTCCGAAACCAGCCGGTCGACAATGCCCGTGACGTTGCCGTTGGAGACCAGCAGGAAGCGCGACAGGTCGCTCATCAGCATGCCTTCCGGCACCCGATAAAGGGCCGCCATCACATCGAAGCGCGGCAGCGTCGTGTTGAATTCCTTCTTCAGGCGCTCGCGCAGCTCGGCCTCGATCGTGCGCGAGGCACGCAGCAGCCTGATCCACAGACGCAAGCGGTCCTTTCCGGGTCCCGACGGCGCGGGCAGGGGGCCGGCTACCATGTTTCGCCTCCTGAGACGGAAATTGCCTGTCCGGTGATCGATTGGGCGGCGTCGCCGCACAGCCACAGCACGGCGGCGGCAACCTCTTGCGGCTGGATGAAGCGGCCTTGCGGATTGGTCGAGGCGAGGCTCGACCGCGCCTGCTCGGCCGAGCGGCCGGTCTTTTCGATGATGCGTTGGATGGACTCCTCCAGCATCTCGGTTTCCACAAAGCCCGGGCACACGGCATTGACGGTGACGCCGGATTTCGCAGTCTCCGCCGCCAGCGCCCGCATCAGGCCGACGACGCCATGCTTGGCCGCGACGTAAGCCGCGACATACGGATAGCCCTTGAGTCCGGCCGTCGAGGCGATGAAAACGATGCGGCCCGCCTTGCGCGCGGCCATCCCGGCCAGCGCCGGCTTCACCGTCAGGAAGGCGCCGGTCAGATTGACGTCGAGCGTCCGCTGCCAGTCGGCAAGCGTTGTCTTGCGCGCCGGCGTGCTACCGGCCATGCCGGCATTGGCCACGACGATGTCGAAGGGCCCTCGTGCGGCTTGCGCTGTCTCGTAAAGCGACGCCATTGCTGTCTCATCGGTGACATCGGCGGCAGTGCCGAAAATGCCTTTGCTTTCGCCGGCCACCTTGGCAAGTTCCGCCTCGCGCCGGCCGCAGATGGTCACGTCGATGCCGGCGCCCGCCAGCGCTAGCGCGATTGCTCGGCCAACGCCGGAGCCGCCGCCAGTGACCAGCGCATGCTTGCCCGCGATCATGTGCCAATCCTCGAAACTTGGCGCCAAGTACCTCGACCCCTAACCCTCCCCACAAGGGGGAGGGAGAAGGCAGCACCTATCGATCGCAAACTTATGCGGTTTCCGCTGGGTCGAACGCAACATAGTCCCCCTCCCCCTTGTGGGGAGGGGCTAGGGGTGGGGGTACAGCGTCGACGTAGCAAGCGAAAAGCACTCATACTTTTAGCCCCGCGGCAGCATCACGCTCGGCCAGCCGGTAGAGCTGGTCGCGTCCGGGCAGATAGGGATCCGGCCATTTGACGCCACGGTCGCCGAGCGTAACCGCGGCATGCAGCGTCCAATAGGGATCGGCGAGATGCGGCCGTGCCAGCGCCACCAGATCGGCGCGGCCGGCCATCAGGATCGAGTTGACGTGGTCCGGCTCGTAGATGTTGCCGACCGCCATCGTCGCCATGCCGACCACGTTGCGGATACGGTCGGAAAACGGCGTCTGGAACATGCGGCCATAAACCGGCTTTGCCAATGCGGAGGTCTGACCGGCCGAGACGTCGCAGATGTCGACGCCTGCCTCATGCAGCAGCCGCGCGATCTCGACCGCGTCGGCGGGCGTCACGCCTTCGATGCCAAGCCAGTCATTGGCGGAGATGCGCATCGAGATCGGTTTTTCCGCCGGCCAGGCGGCGCGTACCGCACGGAAGATTTCCAGGGGATAGCGCATGCGGTTTTCCAGCGAACCACCGTACTTATCCGTGCGCCGGTTGGTGACCGGCGTTATGAAAGACGACAGGAGATAGCCGTGCGCGGCGTGGATTTCGAGCATGTCGAAGCCGCAGCGATTGGTCATCTCGGCCGAAGCCACGAATTCGTCGCGCACGCGGTCCATGTCGGCGCGGTCCATCGCCTTCGGCACCTGATTCTGCGGCGACCACGCCACGGCCGATGCCGCCATCACCGGCCAGTTTCCGGAGGCCAACGGCACGTCGGTGCCCTCCCAGCCGAGCCGGGTCGAACCCTTGGCGCCGGAATGGCCGATCTGGGCGCAGATCTTGGCTTCGGTCTCGATGTGGACGAAATCGACCAGCCGCTTCCACGCCACCTCATGTTCGGGCGCATAGAAGCCGGGACAGCCGGGCGTGATGCGCCCTTCCGGGCTGACGCAGGTCATCTCGATATAGATGAGGCCAGCACCGCCCTTGGCCCGCTCGGCGTAGTGGGTGAAATGCCAGTCGGTCGGGCAGCCGTCGACAGCCTTGTACTGCGCCATCGGCGAGACGACGACGCGGTTTTGCAGCTTCAGATCGCGCAGCTTGAAAGGCGCGAACATCGGCGCGCGGCGCATGCCGCCGGCGCCCGCCTGGCGCTGGAACCATTCTTCCGCGCCCCCCAGCCATTCGGCATCGCGCAGCCGCAAATTCTCGTGGCTGATGCGCTGCGAGCGGGTCAAAAGCGAATAGTTGAACTGCACCGGATCGAGGCCGAGATAGCGCTCGACCTCCTCGAACCATTCGAGCGAATTGCGCGCCGCCGATTGCAGCTTCAGCACCTCGGTGCGGCGGGCATCCTCGTATTTGCGGAAGGCGGCGTCGAGGTCGGGTTCGGTTTCGACATATTCGGCCAGCGCCACGGCGCTCTCCAGCGCCAGCTTGGTGCCGGAGCCGATCGAGAAGTGCGCTGACGCCGCCGCATCGCCCATCAGTGCGAGATTCTTGTAGGACCAGCGCTCGCACAGCACGCGTGGGAAATTGATCCAGGCCGAGCCCCTGATATGGTTGGCGTTGGTCATCAGCGCGTGGCCGCCGAGATGCTTCGCAAAGATACGCTCGCAGGTGGCGATCGATTCCTGCTGCGACATCGCACCGAAGCCGAAGGCAGCCCAGGTCTGTTCGCTGCACTCGACGATGAACGTCGCGGTGTCGCTGTCGAATTGGTAGGCGTGCGCCCACACCCAGCCATGCTCGGTCTTTTCGAAGATGAAGGTGAAGGCGTCGTCGAATTTCTGTTGCGTGCCCAGCCAGACGAACTTGCATTTGCGGGTGTCGATGTCGGGCTTGAAGATGTCGACGAAGCTGTTGCGCGCCCTGGAATTCAACCCGTCGGCGGCGACCACCAGATCATGCGTTTCCATGTAAGGTCGGGGATCGGCAATGTCGGTCTCGAACATGAGCTTGACGCCGAGTTCTCGCGCTCGGCGCTGCAACAGGATGAGCAGCCGCTTGCGGCCGATGCCGCAGAAACCGTGCCCGGTCGAAACCGTACGCACGCCGTCATGGATGACGGCGATGTCATCCCAATAGGCGAAATGCTTCTTGATCCAGACGGCGCTGACCGGATCGTTCTTCGACAAATTGTCGAGCGTCTCGGCCGACAGCACGACGCCCCAGCCGAACGTGTCGTCGGCGCGGTTGCGCTCGAACACCGTCACCTCGTGCGCGGCGTCCCTGAGTTTCATCGAAATGGCAAAGTAGAGGCCGGCTGGTCCACCGCCGAGAACCGCAACCTTCATGTCTGCGATCTCCTCTTCGCTTCCTGGCTTCAGTATCGCGCTGGCGGCAAATTATTTCAAGCTTAAAGTTTCATATCGAAATGATTCAACGTCGCATTTGTGTGGCGTGCTTGGGGAACATCCGCAAGTACGCTGTCCCATCATTTTTCCGGGTTCTTTGGGCTCCATAAAACTGTCTCGGCATCCTTCTCGTACGCCATGCCCGTGGGATAGCTGATCGCTTCGAGTTGAAGCCCCCACGGCGCCTGGAAGTAGAGGATGGTCTGGCCGGCGGCCGGACCTTCCTTGACCGGCAATGGTCCCATGCGCGTCTTCACGCCCTTGGCGTCGAGATAGGCTTTGGCGGCAGCGACATCTTCGACATAGAAGGCGATGTGGAAGCCGCCTATGTCGCTGTTCTTCGGCGTCAGGTCCTTCTGGTCGGGCGCGGTGTATTTGAACAGCTCGATGTTCGATCCATAGCCGCAGCGGACCATGGTGACCTGCTCGATCACCGCTTTGGGATCGACACCCAGAAGATCCTGCATGAAAGTGCCCTTGTCGTCGGCGAACGGGCCGAACGACATCGCCTTCTTGCAGCCGACCACCTCGGTGAAGAAGTCGACCGCCTGCTTCATGTTAGGAACCGTGATGCCGGTGTGATCATGCCCGCGCATGCCGGGGATCGAGCTGGCGGCGGCCATGCCGGCGCTGCCGAGGACAAAGGCCGCGAGTGTTGTGTTTCGAAGTATCGTCTTCATGTCAGTCCTCTCCATTGGCGGGACCAAGTCATTGCGGTCGCACGTCCAAAGCCCGCTTTCCGGCGTGCGTGTGCATTCATGTCGAAGCTTTGGCGACGGCAGGGTTGTCCAGCCAACCCGGATCGATCTCGGGCAGGGGAATGGCCGCGATGAGGTCGCGCGTGTAGGCCTGCCGAGGATTGTCGAACAAGGCGTCGGTGGCGCTGGCTTCGACGATCACGCCTTCGCGCATGACGATCACTTGCTGGCACAACCGCCGAATGACCGACAGATCGTGGCTGATGAAAGCGACGGTCAGGCCCATCTCGGCGGCGAGCTTCTCCAGCAGGGTCAGGATTTGCGCCTGCGTCGACACGTCGAGGCCGGAGACGATCTCGTCGGCCAGTACGAATTTCGGTGACAGCGCCAACGCGCGCGCGATGCCGACGCGCTGGCGCTGGCCGCCCGACAGTTCGTGGCGGTAGCGGCTGGCGAAGCTCTGCGGCAGGCCGACACGCTGCAGCGCTTCTGCGACTCGCGCCTTCAGATTGTCGCCAAGGCCGTTCTGTTTCAGCGGCGCGGCGATGATGCTGGCAATGGTGCGGCGCGGGTTGAGCGACGACATCGGATCCTGGAAGATCATCTGCATATCGCGGCGCAGCGGCCTGAGCTCCGCCTCAGGCAGATGGGTGATATCGCGGCCGTCGAAGCAGATGCTGCCGGCGCTGGGCTCCAGCAGGCGCACCAGCGCGCGGCCGAGTGTCGATTTTCCCGATCCGGATTCGCCGACGATGCCGGTCACCGATCCCCGGGGCAGATCGAAATCGAGGCCTTTTAGGATCTCGGCCAAGGGCGCGCGGCCGATCAGTGGCTTACGCGTCATGTCGGGCAGGGCGACCTTCAGCCCGCGCACGGAAAACAGCGGCTCAACCATGCGGCCGCCTCCAGGCCTGGTCGGCGGCCGTGATCTCCGCGGCCAGTCCGGCCAGTACCGCCTCGTCCACTGGCTTCAGCGAAGCGAACGGGTCGGTGTAGCGCGGCGTGGCGGCCATCAGCGCTCGCGTATAGGGGTGCTGCGGCGCGGCGAAGAGGGCAGCCGTTTCGGCCTCCTCGACCACCTTGCCGGCATAGAGCACCGACACTTTCTGGCTGATCTTGGCGACGACGCCGAGATCATGTGTGACGAACAGGATCGCCGTGCCGTGCTCGCGCTGCAATTGCACGATCAGCCGTAGAATCTGCTTCTGCACCGTGACGTCGAGCGCCGTCGTCGGTTCGTCGGCGACGATCAATCGGGGCTCGGCGGCGAAGGCGGCGGCGATCAGCACGCGCTGGCGCATGCCGCCGGAAAGCTCGTGCGGATAGCTTTTCAGCACGCGGTCGGGGTCGCGGATCTGCACCTCGTCCAGCAGTTGGCGAATGCGGGTATCGGCCCTCTCGCCACTCCAGCCGAGAATGCGCACCAACCGGTCGGTCATCTGCGAGCCGATACGCCGCGACGGATTGAGCGCGGTCAGCGGGTCCTGCGGGATCAGCGCCGTGCGCGCACCGATCAGCGTGCGCCGCGCCTTGGGCTGAAGCTTGCCGAGGTCTTCGCCCTCGAGCAGCATGTCGCCTTCGACAATGCGCACGCTCGACGGCAGCACGCCGAGCACCGCCTTGCCGATCATCGTCTTGCCGGCGCCGCTCTCGCCGACCAGCGCACGGACCTCGCCGGGCTGGACGGAAAGCGACACCGAGCGCAGCACGCGCTGGCCGTTCGGCAGCACGGCGCTCAGATCCCTGATATCGAGACAGGCGCTCATCGCAGCACCGGGTCGAAGCGCGTCTTCAGCGCCTCGCCGAACTGGCTGAAAGACAGCACCGTCAAGATCAGCGTGACCAGCGGGAACACCAGCACCCACCACGCCTGATGGATCGACAGCCGGCCCTCGGCGATGATGCCGCCCCAGGTCGGGTCGTCGGTCGAGATCGACAGATTGACGAAGGACAGGATCGCCTCGACGATGACGGCGATGCCCATTTCCAGCGACAGCAGCGCGACGATCGACGGCACCACATTGGGCAGCACTTCGCGCAGCATGATGCCGATGCGGCCATAGCCGGCGATGCGGGCATTCTCGACATAGTCCATGCGCGATTGGCCCATGGTTTCGGCACGGATCACTCGGCAGAAACGCGTCCAGTCGATGATGGCGATGGCGAGGATGACGGAGCTGAGGCCGGTGCCGAGCACGGCCACCAGAAGGATGGCGAACAGCACCGGCGGAAACGCCATCCAGACATCGACGATGCGCGAGATGATGCGGTCTGCCCAGCCGCCGAAATAACCCGCGATCAGCCCAAGCGTCGAGCCGACCAGGCACGCCGCGATGGCGGCGGCAAAAGCGACGATGAAGGCGATACGTCCGCCGAAGATCAGGCGGGAGAACAGGTCGCGGCCGAGGCTGTCGGTGCCCAGCCAGTAGCCTGGCTCGGCACCATCAATCCAGAACGGCGGCAACCGCTCCAGCATCAGATCCTGCGCCAGCGGATCCTGCGGCGCCACCAGCGGCGCGAAGATCGCGGCCAGCAGCGCCAGCAGCAGCCAGCCGCCGGCAAGCCACAAGCGCGGCGACACGCTACGCCTTCGAGCACGGCCCTCATCCATGGCGCAGCCTCGGATTGAGCAGGGCATACATCATGTCGACGGCGAGGTTGATCAGCACGAACAGCAGCGCGAAGACCAGCACGATGCCCTGGATCAGCGGCAGGTCGCGGTTGATGACGGCGTCGATCGCCATATTGCCGAGGCCTTCATACGAAAACAGCCGTTCGACGATGACCGTGCCGCCGATGAGGAAAGTGAACTGCACGCCGACCAGCGTCAGCGTTGGCAAGGCGGCGTTCTTCAGCGCCTCGCGCAGGATGACCTGCGTTTCCGAAAACCCCTTCACCCGCGCCAGCACGACATAATCGAGGTCGAGCACTTCCTTCAGCGACTGTTTCAGCAGTTGCGAGATGATCGCCGCCAGCGGTAGCGCCAAAGCCACGGCCGGCATCAGCATGTGCTTCAAGAGATCCCAGGTGAGGTCGAGGCGCAGGCGCAACAGGCTCTCGAACAGATAGAACTGGGTGACGAACGGCAGGTCGAGTTGCGGCGATACCCGGCCGGAAATGTCGAAGATCGGCACCAGCACGCCGAACAGCAGGATCAGCACCAGGCCCCACAGGAAATCGGGAATGGAGAGTGCCGCGCCGCTGGCGATGTCGATGCCTGCCTCGACCGCCGTGCCGCGTTCGCGGGCGCCGATGATCGCCGTCGTGCCGCCGAGTGCCACAGCCATCACAAGCGCGACGATGGCGAGCTCCAGCGTCGCCGGCAGCCGGTTGAAGACAAGGCCGAGTACGTCTTGCCGCAGCGAGATCGAGGTGCCGAAGTCGCCTCTGGCAACCCCGGACAGCCAGATGAAGAACTGCTGCACGATCGTCTTGTCGAGTCCGTAAAGCGCACGCAGCCGGGCAATGTCGGCATCCGTGGCGCCGGGCGGCAGCATCATGGCGATCGGATCGCCGGGAGCGACGCGGATCACGACAAAGACGACGACGGCCACGCCGAACAGCGTGATCAGCATCGTCAGAAGACGGATCATGAATCTTTGCAGGAGCATTCTGGCGTAGGCCTAATGCGTTTCAGTGACTGATGGAACGAACAGTCCCCTCATCCGGCCGTCGACGGCTGAGTAAGCCTCTTCTCCCCAGCAGGGAGAAGGTGGCCCGAAGGGCCGGATGAGGGGGCCTGCGCAAGTTGGGCGAAGGCACGCCGTCTCGTGACAGCGTGCCATTTCGCCTGTCTCAAGCCGGGGTCATCAGGGCCGGCAGCAGCGCGCCGGACACATGCTGCACAACATTGACGCCCTTGGCATGCACGATCGGCTGCGCATACTGCATAAGCGGCAGCACATAGGCCTGCTCGGCGATGTATTTGTCGACAGCCTTCCAGCCGGCGATGCGCTTGGCCTCGTCCTTTTCGCCCCACAGCGGGTTGATCATGTCGATCAAATCCTGGCTGTCCCACACCGAATGCGGGCTCGGGCCGTACATGGCAAAGCCGGTCGAGGTGGTCGGATCGCCGATGGCGTTGCCCCAGTTGTAGAAGGCGGCCGGGGCCAGCTTGTCGGCGGCGCGCAGCTCGTAGTGCTTGGCGATCTCGTAGACCTCGATCGTCGCCTCGATGCCGACCTTGCGCCACATGCCGACGATCGCCTGGATCATCTCATAGTCCTTGGGCTTGAAGCCCTTGGTCGTCTGGATGGTGAACTTGACCGGCTTTTCCGGCGAATAGCCGGAGGCAGCGAGCAGTTCCTTGGCCTTCTCGGGATTGTGCTCGACCTTGATCGACGCATCGTAGGCCGCGTATTCCGGCGTCTCCAGCGTGTCGATCGGCTGGCCATAGCCGCGCAGCAGGCGATCGACCAGCAGCTTCTTGTCGATCGACATGACGGCTGCCTGGCGGACGTTCTTGTCCAGCATCGCCTCGATGTCGTTGAAGAAGATCATGCCGATATCGGACACGTTCTTGCACGAGCCGGCAAGCCCGTCCTTGGCGATCAGCCGGTCATATTCCTCATAGGGAATTTCGAGCGTCACCTGCGAGGAGCCGGACTCGATCTCGGCGACGCGGCTCGCCGCGTCAGTGACGAACTTGATCGTCACGTTCGCGAAGGCGGGCTTGCCGCCCCAATAGTTCGGGTTAGCCTTCAGCCGCAGGAAGGCGTTGCGCTCGAATTTTTCGACCATGTAGGGGCCGGTGCCGATCGGCGCCTTCTCGAAGCCTTCGGCGCCCACCTTCTCGTAATAGGCCTTCGGCATGATGTAGCCGGTCAAAAACGACATCCATTTGAAATACACCGGGTCGAACTGCACGACGTCGCCGGTGATCTTGTTGCCGTCGATCTTGAAGTTGTTGACGTTCTTCCAGACGAACTGGATCGGGTTGCCGGTCTTCTCGTCACCCGCCCGCTGCAACGACCAGACCACGTCTTCCGCCGTGAAAGGCGAGCCGTCGTGCCATGTCACGCCTTCGCGCACCGTCATCATGATCTTTGTGCGGTCGTCGTTCCAGCCCCATTCGGTGAGCAGGCCCGGCGCGAAGGACAGGTCGGGCTTTTGCGGGATGAACTGGTCGAACACCGACTGGTAGAGCCCCTGGATCGTCGGGTTGACCGCCGAAGGTCCGGTGGTCGGATCCCAGGACGGCAGGTTGACGTTGTAGGCGATGGTCAGTTCGCCGGCGGCCGCCTTGGCGATCCGCGGCAGGCCGACAGCGGCTACCCCGAGTGCCGCGGCACTGTATCCCAGCAATTCACGTCTGTTGATTGTCATGGTCGTTCCCCTTGTTGGTTTATTGTCCTTGCGCGGCGTCGTCAGTTCATTGTTCAGGCTCTTGGGCAGCAGCGCCTTGCCCTTTTTCGCCTGTGTGAATCTTCGGCTCTACCTCCCGCCAAGCTGTTGCGCGAGCATGTATCCGGAAGCCGCGCCGGTGCCGGCACCTGGCCATGTCGCGGCGCCGGTGAGATGCAGATGCGCCACCGGCGTGTTCCAGCCGGCGTAGCCGCGCGCCGGGCGAAACAAAAAATTCTGTGCCAGATGATGGCTGCCGCAGACCTGGTCGCCGCCGACGAGGTTCGGGTTCTCGCGCTCGAGATCGATGGGGGAGAAGACGGCGCGGCCGAGGATATTGTTTCGCAAGCCGGGCGCGTAGGCCTCGATGATGTCGAGGACACGCTCGGCGTAGACCTCCTTGACCTTGTCCCAACGCGCCGGCGCGATCTTGCCGGCGGCATCACCTGTGATTTCGGCGGGCAGCATGCGCACCTGCACCCACAGCACATGCCTGCCTTCAGGCGCCCGCGACGGGTCGATCGCTGTCGGCTGGCCGACGACCAGCACCGGCTCGTCCGGCAGCATCCCCGCCATCGCCTGCTGGTAGGTGCGCGACATGGCATCGAGCGACGGCGACAGATGCACATAGGCGAACTGCCGCAACTCGGCTCCGGCGCGCCAGTCGGGCAGGTCGTCGAGCGCCAGGTGGATCATCATCGTGCCCGGCGCATAGCGGAATTTCTGCATCGCCGTGTCGAAGCCGGCGTCACCCGAACCGTCGGGCAGCAGCTTGCCGGTCAGTGCCTTGGGCGCGACGCCGGCGATGACCGCCCTAGTGGCGGTATGCGTCTCACCGGAAGCAAGCCTCACACCGGTTGCCTTGCGGGCGGAAATAGTGATCTCGGCCACCTCGGCGCCAGTGACGATCTTGCCGCCGGCGGACGTCACCATGCCCGACAATGCGCGGATGATGGTGTCGGCGCCGCCCTTGCCCAGCACCATGCCAAAGCTCTGGTTGGCCATCGATTCCAGATAGGGGAAGACGGCACCCCCGGCGATGTCGGGGGCGAAGTCGAGATGCATGCCCCAGGTGGCGAGCGTCGCCCTGATATGGGGCGACTCGAAAGTCTCCTCCAGCCACGCGCGTGGCGAAGACAACAGCAGCCGTCCCGTATCGAGCGCCCCCGACATGCCCTTCTTGCGCCACAGGTTCCATGCCGTGCCGGCCAGCGCGCGGGCGCTCATCGGCGAACCGAGCAACCTGAACAGATGCTCGGCTTCCGCCGGAAAGGCGGCAACCAGTCCGCGCCATGTCGCGGCATCGGCAGCGGAGAAGGCGGCCATGCGCGCCGTGGTCTTTTCCAGATCGTTGCTGACGCCGAACCAGCGTCCGTCCGGAAAGGCGCTGGCGAAACAATCGGCGACCGGCGCGAACTCCAGCCCCTGCGCTTTCAATTCATTTGCATATTTCCGGTGGAAGGCCGAGCCGGCGAACAGGCTTAGATTCATCGCGCCGAAATCGTGGCGGAAGCCGGGAAGGGTGAATTCGCGCGTCTGGACGGCGCCGCCGATTGTTGCGCTGCGTTCGAAAATCCCGGTTTTCCAGCCTTTGAGCGCCAGATGCGCGGCGCATGCCAGACTGTTGTGGCCCGCCCCGACAAAGATGGCGTCGAATTCGCTCACGCCCCGGTCCCATTTTCCTTTATGCTTAAAGATAATTGCAGATGCATATGTTTTCGTCTAGTAGGATATTAAGGGCCGAGACGAGCCTTGATCATCAGATGAAAGAGGGAACAGAGAACGATGGACACCCAAAAACTCCTCGGCGAAGTCGCCGGCCAGCTTCTTTCAGGCGCCATCAAGGTGGTCGACCTGACGGCGCCGCTCGGACCGGATACGCCGTTGATCAAGCTGCCGCCGGAACTCGCCGTCGACACGCCCAAGGTCGAGATCCACTCGATCTCCCGCTATGACAAGAACGGCCCGTGGTGGGCATGGAACTGGCTGAAGCTTGGCGAGCATTCGGGCACGCATTTCGATGCGCCGCAGCATTGGATCAGTGGCAAGGATTATGCCGACGGCGCCACCGACACCATTCCGGCCCAGAATTTCGTCGGCCCGGTCAATGTCATCGACTGTTCGAAGGAAGCCGCCGCCGACCCTGATTTCCTGCTCACCGTCGACCACATCAAGGCGTGGGAAGCCAAGCATGGCGCCATCAATGCCGGCGAATGGGTGGTGATGCGCACCGATTGGTACAAGCGCAACGGTTCCGAAGCCGAGTTCCTCAACGCCGACGAGACCGGCCCGCATACGCCCGGCCCGACAGCCGAAGCCATCCAGTTCCTGATCAGCAAGGACATCAAGGGCTGGGGCAGCGAGACGATCGGCACGGATGCCGGCAAGGCCGGCGGCATGGAGCCGCCATTCCCGGCGCACACGCTGATGCACAAGGCCAACCGCTACGGCCTCGCCAGCCTCTGCAATCTCGACCAGCTGCCGCCGAAGGGCGCCATCCTGATCGCCGCGCCGCTCAAGATCGAACACGGCACCGGCAGCCCGATCCGCGCGCTGGCGCTGGTGTCGAAGCAATAGGGCGAGGTGGGGTCTTCGGGAGAAGATCATGCGCAAAGGCGAAACCGGGTTGATGATGTGGCAACCGTGCAGTGGTGGCGCTCCACGGCGCGAAGGAATGCAACGCTGCGCGTTTAAACCTCGCTTCCCGCCCACGGGGAGCAATCGTTAATGAAGGCCCCCGATCACATCATCGTCGGCAGCGGCATCAACGCGCTGGTCTGCGCGGCGATGCTTGGCGGCAAGGGTGCCAAGGTGCTCGTGCTGGAGCGCAATGACCGCATTGGCGGCTGCATGCGCACAGAGGAGATCACCGCGCCCGGCTTCATCCATGACGTGATGGCAACGACCTTCGTGCTGTTCATCACCTCGCCGGCCTTTGCGGCACTCGGCGCCGACCTTGCCCGGCACGGGCTGGAATTCTGCCATACCGGCACGCCGACCGGCGTGCTGCGGCCGGACGGCAGCCATGCGGTGCTCACCACCGACCGTGCCGCCAATGTCGCCGCGTTCAACGCGATCGCGGCGGGCGATGGCGACCGGCACGCCGGCGATGTCGGCAACATCGAGCGAAATGCCGGCCTGCTGTTTGGCCTGCTCGGCGGCAGCCTGTGGTCTTATCCCACGGCGAAACTGTTGGCAGGCGATGCCTGGCGGCGTGGCCCTCGCGGCCTTGCCGCCTTTCTCGGCGAGGCACTTGTGCCGGCGCGGAACTGGCTGGAAAGCACCTATCGGTCCGAGATAATCCGGGCTTTGTGGGCACCCTGGGTGCTGCATGCCGGGCTTGGTCCCGAAGATGCGTTCTCTGGCCAGATCGCCAGGGTGATCGCCTTCGCGCTGGAGGCGGCGGGCGCGCCGATCGTCAAGGGGGGCGCGCGGAACCTGCTTTCAGCCTTCGAGGCACTCATCACCGAGCGCGGCGGCGTCATCTCCACCGAAGCGGACGTTGCTTCCATCATCCTGACCGGGGGCCGCGCCACCGGCGTGCGGCTGGCTTCGGGCGAAACGGTCCATGCGAAGAAGAGCGTCATCTGCTCGGTCACGCCGACGCAGCTCTATGGCCGGCTGCTCGGCGCGGATGCGCCCCAGGCCGATGTCGAGGCGACGCAGAAATATCGCTACGGCAAAGGCAATTTCCAGATTCACTACGCTCTCGACAAGCCGCCGGCATGGCACGGCGAAGGCCTCGACAAGGTGGCGTTGCTGCACATGACGCCGGGACTGGAGGGCGTGTCGAAGGCCTGCAACGAGGCGGCGCGCGGCATGCTGCCGGAGGTGCCGACCATCTGTGTCGGCCAGCCGCACGCGCTCGACCCGTCACGCTGTCCGCCGGGCAAGGCTATCCTGTGGCTGCAACTGCCCGAGGCCCCTCGCCACATCAAGGGCGACGCCGCCGGCAAGCTGCCGGCACCCGCAGATGGGCAGTGGACTGACGCGCTGCGCGAGGCCTATGCCGATCGCGCGGAAGCCATCCTCGCCAGTCATATCGAAGGTTTCAAGGACAGCGTCATTGCGCGCCGGGCCTATTCTCCAGCCGACCTCGAAGCGATGAACATCAATCTGGTCGGCGGCGATCCTTATGGCGGTTCGTCTGCTATCGATCAGTCATTCCTGTGGCGGCCGTTCAAGACCAGCCGCAATCATCAGACCGGCATCAAGGGTCTCTACCACATCGGCGCCTCGACCCATCCGGGCGCCGGCCTCGGCGGCGGCTCCGGCTTTCTCCTGGCGGGGAGGCTGTGATGGAAGAGAAGGTTGCCGAAAAGCGCCAGCGCATTTCAACCTTGGGGCAGATCGGCCTGCAGCAATTCGCCCCCTATCTGATGAACCGCATCATGGGCCGCTACAACGCCACCTTGCGCGACGATTTCCGCAAGCAGGGGCTGACCATCCCGCAGGTGCGCACGCTCGCCGTGCTGTCGGTGTCCGACGGCATCACCGTGAACGATCTTTCGGTCTATACGGTCATCGAGCAGTCGACCTTGAGCCGGACGCTCGACTCGCTTGAGGGCCAAGGTCTTGTGCGGCGTGAGCAGGGCGTCACCGACAGCCGCATCCGCCATGTGTTCCTCACCGACGATGGCCGCGCCGAGTTCACGCGCGCCTGGCCGGCCATGCATGACGCGTTCGAGGCGATGTTCGACGACGTCGACGATGCCGAATACGCGGCGCTGATCGCGACGCTGCAGAAGATGCTGAAGAACATTCGCAAGCACGACATCTAGCATGACCCCGAAAAGTGGCCCCGGTTTTCGGAAGAGGTCATGCTCAAACAGATAGACCTACGCGCCGCCAGCCCCTGGGCGGTAACGGAAGGATTGAAAAGAATGGCCGAACGGTCTTTTGCCAAGGAAGTCGAAAAACTCAGGCTCGGTGCCGGTGAGGAATTTGCCGGCGAAGGCATCCTCGCCATCACCAAGGCGCTGCTGCAATGCGGCGTCGGCTATGTCGGCGGCTACCAGGGCGCGCCGATCAGCCACCTGATGGACGTGCTGGCCGACGCACAGGACATTCTGGGCGAGCTCGGCGTGCATTTCGAGGCCAGCGCCTCGGAAGCCACCGCCACCGCCATGCTGGCCGCCTCGGTGCATTACCCGATCCGTGGTGCCGCGACGTTCAAGTCGACCGTCGGCACCAATGTCGCCTCCGATGCACTCGCCAATCTCGCCTCCGGCGGCGTCACCGGCGGCGCGCTGATCATCGTCGGCGAGGATTATGGCGAGGGCTCCTCGATCATGCAGGAGCGCAGCCATGCCTTCGCCATGAAGAGCCAGTTCTGGCTGCTCGACCCGCGCCCGAACCTGCCGTCGATCGTCAAAGCGGTAGAGGACGGCTTCGAGCTGTCCGAGATTTCCAACACACCGGTCATGCTGCAGGTCCGAATCCGCTGCTGCCATGTCCATGGTCATTTCATCGCCAAGGACAACAAGCGCCCGCCGATGACAGTCGCCGATGCACTCGACGCCCCACGCCGCGACACCGGCCGCATCGTGCTGCCACCCGCTTCCTTCCTGCATGAGAAGGAAAAGGTGCAGAAGCGCTGGCCGGCGGCGGTCGATTTCATCGCCAAGAACAGGATCAACGAGTTCTTCGGGTCCGATCACGGCTCGGTCGGCATCGTCATGCAGGGCGGCATGTACAATTCGGTCATCCGCGCGCTGCAGCGGCTCGGCCTTGCCGACACTTATGGCGACACCGACGTGCCGCTTTACGTGCTCAACGCCGTCTATCCGCTGATCGATGCCGAGTTCCTGTCGTTCTGCGAGGGCAAGCAGTCGGTGCTGGTCGTCGAGGAAGGCCAGCCCAATTACATCGAACAGGCCTTCGCTTCGATGCTGCACAAGGCCGGGCGCGGCACCAGGCTGGTCGGCAAGGAGCATCTGCCGATGGCCGGAGAATACACCGGCCAGGTCATGCTCGACGGCATCGGCGCCTTCCTGCGCGCCGAGGCGCCGCATCTTTTGCCGGGCGAAGTGCGCGCCCCCAACAAGGTCGGCGACGGTGTCGATACAGCTGACCTGATCAATGTCGTTCCAGGACGACCGCCCGGTTTCTGCATCGGCTGCCCGGAGCGGCCGATCTTTGCCGCGACAAAACTGGTCGAGCAGGAGCTCGGCAAGCACCACATCGCCTCCGACATCGGCTGCCATCTGTTCTCGATCATGCCGCCTTTCGAGCTCGGCGCCACCACCATGGGCTACGGACTGGGGCCAGCTTCCGCCTCGGCGTTCAATTCGCCCGACGCCAAGCGCCGTTCGATTTCCTTCGTCGGCGATGGCGGCTTCTGGCACAACGGCCTGACCTCCTCGATCGGCAATGCGGTGTTCAACAAGAATGACGGTGTCATCGTCATCGTCGACAATTTCTATTCGGCCGCCACCGGCGGCCAGGACATCCTCTCATCCCGTGCCGGCAACAAGACCAAGTCGACGAAGCATCCGATCACCGAGGCGGTGAAGGGCATGGGCGTCAAATGGCTGCGCCATGTCGACCGCACCTATGACGTGACCAAGATGCAGGAAACGCTGCGTGAGGCGCTGACGACGGAGGAGAAGGGGCCGAAGGTGATCGTCGCCTCGTCCGAGTGCATGCTCAACCGGCAGCGCCGCGAAAAGCCGCTGGTCGACAAGGCAATCAAGGGCGGCGAGCGCATCGTCAAGCCGAAGTTCGGCGTCGATGAGGACATCTGCACCGGCGATCATGCCTGCATGCGGCTGTCGGGTTGTCCGTCGCTGTCGGTCAAGTCGCTCGACGATCCGCTGCGCGACGATCCGGTGGCGCATATCGACCAGAGCTGCGTCGGCTGCGGCAATTGCGGCGAGGTCGCCGATGCGGCGGTGCTGTGCCCGTCCTTCTATCGCGCCGACGTCGTGCACAATCCGAGCCGCTGGGACCGCGCCCTCGAAGCAGTGCGCCGCGCCACCATCAGACTGTTGCAGCGCCGCCGCGAAAGCCGGCGCCTGACCTTCGCCGATGCTTGACGCCGTCCCGCCATTTCGCGCCCGGCCCGGCGCCCAGGACGGCGAGCGCGTCATCAAGCTTGCCGTGCTGGCGGTCGGCGGCCAGGGCGGCGGCGTGCTGGCCGACTGGATCACCGATGTCGCGGAGCGCAACGGCTACGTTGCGCAATCGACTTCGGTCGCCGGCGTCGCCCAGCGCACCGGCGCCACGATCTACTATGTCGAGATGGCTCGCGACACCGGCCGGCTGCCGGTCTTCGCGCTGTCGCCCTCGCAAGGCGACGTCGACATCCTGATCGCGGCGGAATTGATGGAAGCCGGCCGCGCCATCATCCGCGGCTTCGTCACGCCCGAGCGTACCACGCTGATCGCCTCGTCGCACCGCATCGCCGCCGTGTCGGAAAAGATCGAGCCGGGCGACGGCCGCGCCTCGTCTTCCAAGGTGCATGCGACGGCGGAAGCCGCATCGAAGCGCTTCATCGCTTTCGACATGGAAAAGATCGCTGCCGACAATGGCTCGATGATCTCGGCCAGCCTGCTTGGCGCGCTAGCGGGGTCCGACGCGCTGCCATTCTCTCGCGAGAGCTACGAACAGGCGATCGGTGCCGGCGGCCGCGGCGTCAAGGCCAGCCTCGCCGCCTTCGGTGCCGCGTTTGATCGCGCGCGTGGCACGGCGGCACCAGCGCCTAAGCAGGCAGAGCCAGTGATCGTCGAATCCGCGCTGGGTACAGGACAGGTGACTGGGCCGCAAAACCTGCTGCAAGGCTGGCAGGCCTTGGCCGCCCGCATCGATCTGTTGCCAGTGGCGGTTCGCGACATGGCGCTCCGGGGCTTGCGAAAGGTCGTCGACTATCAGGACATTGCCTACGGGCGTGAGTATCTTGACCGGCTGGACAAGGCGGTCGCGCTGGATGGGCCGGATCGCGGATATGGCTTGTCCATCGCCGCGGCAAAGCATCTGGCCAACGCGCTATGCTATGACGACATGATCCGAGTCGCCGATCTGAAGACACGCTCGACGCGCGACAGGCGCGTGCGCCGCGAGGTCGGCGTCAAGGACGGCTCGATCCTGCAGGTAACCGAATATTTCCATCCACGCATCGAGGAGTTCTGCGGCACGCTGCCGGCGGGTCTGGGTAGCTACATCGAAAGCCGGCCGAAGCTCGCCGCTTTTCTCGACCGCCGCATCAATCATGGCCGCCGCATCCGCACCGACAGTTTTGCCGGCTTTGCGGCACTCTGGTTCATCGGCGGCCTGCGCCGCTGGCGCCGCAGCCTGCTGCGCCACAAGGTCGAGATTGCCCATCTCGATCGCTGGTACGCGCTGGCTCTCGACCATGTGCCCCGGGATTACGCGCTGGCCGTCGAGATCCTCAATTGCCGCCGGCTGATCAAGGGCTACAGCGATACCCATGTCCGCGCCCAGTCGAAATTCGACCGCGTGCTGTCGGCGCTCGATCTGGTCAAGGGACGCGCGGATGCCGCCGACTGGATCCGCCGCCTGCGCGAAATGGCGCTGAAGGACGAGAAGGGCGACATGCTCGACGGCGCGCTGAAGACGGTGGCGACGCTGGGGCCGGATCCAATCAGCCGAAATATCTAGCGGGCGTCCGCTGATTGCAGCGAGGGCGCGAGCCCATGCAGCGGCGCCGCTAGTCCGACTGTTCGGCCGCAACCAGTTGTTCAGGCTTGAACCCGGCATGTTGCGGGGTCCATACTTCGCCCTCGCGATTGAACCAGTGGCACATATACATGCCCGAGGCAGCGCCATCGCTCACCGTCATCCTGGGGCCCCCGGATTTCAGCCTGACGACGTCTCCGGTCTTGAAAGTATTGGGCATTTTGACCTCCCATGCTGAGCCCGCGAGTTTCACACCAAACCAGGGTCTCGACAATGGCAGATGTGCTTCGCTGGCGTCGCAATCCTTTGCACCAGCAGCGCGACGACGGCCAGGACGTCGGGAGCACGATCGGGTGCGAAGGCGATGCATCGTGGGTAGGTTTCGGTGAGGTCGACAGGGTCGTGGCGGAGCGGCTACGCCGGAGACGGCAAATCTCTGAAGCCTCGGTTCGATCCCGAGGCGGAGGCCTCCACCCCACACCAAGATGCTGTCGGACCAACAGGGACACCGATCCTGCCCGGCAAAAGCATTCAGCCGAGACAAAGAAGCGAGAGGCCGGCCGCAAGAGGCTTCGCCCAGTGAGCGCGCCATTGACCGTTCGTTTGGGAGAAGTGGTGCCGCTTAGGTGACTCGAACACCTGACCCCATCATTACGAATGATGTGCTCTACCAACTGAGCTAAAGCGGCCCGGGAGGCCAGGGCCTCCAAGATGCGGGGGTGATAGACGCAACCGGCCGTGAATTCAAGATGTGACTTGGCGATTCATGCGAGCGTCTCGTGCCGCCGTCGAAAGCCGGCCGCCGCGTCGTTCGCAAATCGGTCGCGAGATCGCGTTGCGCACGCCTCCGGCGCGTGAAATCGATGAAACATGCTGATTTCGTTGCCGGAACAGTGCCGCAATGGACTTTGCACACCTCTCCAAGGCAGAATGCGCCGCTCGCCCGTTGATTGATTGGCCGCCTGCGGCTAACGATCACGGCAAGGTTGGCGAACGGACAGAGGGACCCGCTTGGACGCGATCGAAAAAGCGATCCGGAACGCCTTGGAGAAAGGCAACGCCGAGGACCGCGCATTCCGCGAAAGGGTCTATCGCGCGGCTTTTTCCGCGCTCGACCGCGCGCTGAAGGCCAATCCGGACGTGACCGTGGAACTCGCCATCAAGCGCCGCAAGGCGATCCAGGCGAAAATCACTGAAATCGAATCCGAGTTCCTGCCGGCGGTGCCGGATGTCGGCCCGCGGGGCGATGCACCGGCGATCGAGCTTGGTGCGGACTCGGCGCCTGCGGTCGAGACCGGCCAGCAGGCACCGTCACCCGCTGCCGTCAATGAGCCAGTGCAATCCGCTGCCGACACGCCGCGCTCTGCCTCGGATGCGCCGCGCTCGCGCGTGCTGCCCGTCGTTCCCGACATCATGCCGGACGCTGCCCTTCCCGACGCCCCATCCATCGACATGTCGGCTCCGGCCCCGGCCGGTGCCGCGGCGGAAGTGGCGCCCGATCGCGATGAACGGCGCATAAGGGGGCGTCGCCTGCCGCTGACCGCCATCTTCCTGACCGTGACGCTGCTTGCCGCGGTTGGCATCGGCCTGTTCTTCGCCGTACAGACCGGCGTCTTCAAGACACAGGCGCAACTCGACACCGCCCCGCCGCAAGCGCCGCCGACCGTCGACGACGACGATTTCACACCGGCCGAAGGCGGCCCGGCAAAGCCCGGTGCCGCGGACCAGGCGCACGACTGGATCAACGTGTTTTCGCCGACCGACGCGTCGCATGTCAGCGCCCCGTCGGACGCCAAGGCCGAGGTGATGAAGGACGATACCGGATCGTTCCTGCGCATCCGCTCCGGCGCGTCCGGCTCGGCGATCAGCTTCGACGTCGGGCAAGGCGTGCTGGAGAAGCTAGCCGGCAAACATGCCGTGTTCGACATCATCGCCCGCTCCGAGGAGGGCAAGGAGACGCAGATCTCCGTCGATTGCAATTTCGGCGAACTCGGCGATTGCGGCCGCAAACGCTACGCGGTCGGCCAGCAGCAGAACGAATATCTGTTCGACGTGAAGTTTCCCGACAAGCGTCCCGGCTCTGCGGGCACGATCGCCGTCAATTCCGACTTCGACAAGCAGGGCAAGGCCGCCGACATCTACGAGATCCGGGTTTCGGTCGAGCCGTAAAGCATCAGGCGCTGAAAGAGCGAGCTAACGATCGAGCAGCGCCTGCAGCGTCTCGATGCGATCGGCCTCGTTGGCCGGCTTGTCCCAGCGCAGCCGTGAAATACGGGGAAAGCGCATGGCGACGCCGGATTTGTGCCGGGTCGAGCGGTTGAGCCCCTCGAAGGCGACTTCCAGCACCAGGCCGTTGTCGCGGTCGGCCCGCACCGAGCGCACCGGGCCGAAACGCTCGACCGTGTTGTCGCGGACATATTTATCGATCTGCCTCAGTTCCTCGTCGGTGAAGCCGAAATAGGCCTTGCCGACCGGCACCAGCTCTTCTTCGCCTTCGGGACCCGACCAGACGCCGAACGTATAGTCTGAATAAAAGCTGGAGCGCTTGCCATGGCCGCGTTGGGCATACATCAGCACCGCGTCCACCGTGTGCGGATCGCGCTTCCACTTGAACCACGGACCTTTCGGCCGGCCAGCGACATAGGGTGAGTCCCAGCGCTTCAGCATGACACCTTCGATGATTGGATGCAGCGGTACCCGCCGCAGTTCTTCCAGCGCATGCCAGTCTGAGAATTCGACGAACGGCGACAGATCGAACCGGCTTGGGTCGAGCGTCCTCACGAAGGTTTCGAGGCGGCCGCGGCGCTCGCGAAACGGCAGCGCGCGCAAATCCTCGTCGCCGATCTGCAGCACATCGTAGCAACGCATGAAGGCCGGATACTGCTGCTGCATCTTCGGCGTCACCGTCTTGCGGTTCAGCCGCTGCTGCAGATCCGAGAAGGTTCCCGTCGCCTCTCGGGGATCGCCGACCAGTAGCTCGCCATCCAGCGTTGCCGAAAAATGCATGGCTTCGGCGAGATCGGGAAAGGCGCCCGAAACATCGTCGCCGGTGCGCGAATAGAGCCGGCGGATGCCGCCTTCGGCCACCGCCTGGACACGGATGCCATCCCATTTCCACTCGGCCGCATAATTCACCGGATCGAGCTTTTCGAGATCGCCGTCACCGACCGGGTTCGACAGCATTACCGGGCGAAACGATGCCATCGCCGTATTCCGCGGCTTGTCGGCCTTGCCCTCCAGCCACGCGAACAGCGCCGCGTAGGGCGGCGACAGCCCGTGCCAAAGCTCTTCGATCTCGGTGACATCGACCTTGCCGAAATCCGCCAGCGCCTGTTTGGCCAGCCGCGCCGACACACCGATGCGCAGGCCGCCGGTGACCAGCTTGATGATGGCAAAGCGGGCCGAGATGCCGGCGCTGTCGAGCAGCCCTGCCAGCACCTTCGGCCCGTCGGAACGGCTTGCCGCCTGTAGCTTCGCGACGACCTCGCCCAGCGTCGGCTCGCGATTCGCGATGTTTCCGGGCGTTTGCGGCCAGACCAGCGAGACTGTCTCGGCCAAATCGCCGACATAGTCGTAGGAATAGCCGAACAGCACCGGATCCATGCGCTCGGTGACCAGCGTGCGCAGCATCGCCGGCTTGACCGCGGCGATGTTGAGATCGCCGGTGATGGCGGCCAGCGCCAGCCCGCGATCGGGATCCTCCACGGTGCGGAAATAGTCGGTCAGCAATGTCAGCTTGCCGTTGCGCGACGGCGTCAGCACCAGGCGATCAAGAAGTTCGGCGAAGCGGTTCATGCCATCAATCGCCCTCGTCCTCGTACCCCACCAGGTGCAGTGGCCGGGCGGCGATGCCTTCGAGTTCGCACCAGCGCACCAGCGCTTCCTCGCGGCCATGCGTCACCCAGATTTCCTCGGCTCCGGTCTGCTTGATGGTGGTGGTCAGTTCATCCCAGTCGGCATGGTCGGAGATGATCAGCGGCAGTTCGACACCGCCCTGCTTGGCGCGCTGGCGGATGCGCATCCAGCCCGAAGCGAAGCACGAGATCGGATCGGGAAAGCGCCGTGCCCAACGGTCGGCGAAGGCCGATGGCGGGCCGACGACGATGGCACCGGCGAAATCATCCCTGCCGCCACTTTCGACGGTTGCCGGCTCCAGGTGCCCGAGGTCGATGCCCTGGCTCTGGTAGTATTCGCTGAGTTTGGCCAGTGCGCCATGGATGTAGAGCGGCTTGTCGTAGCCGGCGTCACGCAACAGCCGCATCACCCGCTGCGCCTTGCCAAGCGCATAGGCGCCGACCAGATGCGAGCGTTCTGGGAACTGTGCCGCCGATTTCAGCAGGCGAGCGATCTCCTCGGTGTCGGGTGGATGACGGAACACCGGCAGGCCGAAGGTCGCTTCGGTGATGAACACATCGCACTGGATAGGCTCGAATGGCGCGCAAGTGGCGTCCCTCTGCCGCTTGTAGTCACCGGAGGCGACGATGCGCATGCCCTGATGCTCGACCGATATCTGTGCCGAGCCCAGCACATGGCCGGCTGGGTGGAAGCTGACGCTGACGCCGTTGAGGTCGATCGTCTCGCCGAGCCGGGCTGCTTGCGTCGTTCCCGCGAAATCGTCGCCGTAGCGCAGGCCCATTATGTCGAGTGTCTGCCGCGTCGCCAGCACCGAGCGGTGGCCGGAACGCGCATGGTCGGAATGGCCATGCGTGATCAACGCCCGGTTGACCGGCCGCACCGGGTCGATGAAGAAATCGCCTGGCGGGCAATAAAGGCCCTCGGGCCGGGGATGAAGCAGGTCGCTGGCGCGCATGGTCGCAAGATAGGATATAATTCCGCTGCGGAAAGCCTGTTGTAAGTGACTGCTGACTCCCACATACAGCACCGCCGGCTCGATCCGCCGGCAGGACCCATCGCCATGAAACCGCTCCAGGCCTCGTCCGGCGACTTGAACGCCGATCGCCGTGCCGACTATGCCGAGATGCTCCATGCGGATGGCGATCACGCGGCAGCGGCGGAATTGCTGCTCGGTGCGCTGGAAATGACACCGCAATGGGCGATGGGCTGGTTTCGCCTCGGCGAGATCCAGCAGGCGGCGGGCGCGCCGGATCTGGCGGCACGGGCCTGGACGATGTCGCTGCAACTCGATCCATCGGACCGTCAAGGCGCCGCGCTGAACCTGCAACTGATCGGCAAGGCGCCGGCGGTCGACGCGCTCCCCAGCGCCTTCGTCGAGACCTTGTTCGACCACTATGCCGAGAGCTTCGATGAATCACTGGTCGACAGACTGGGCTACCGGCTGCCTGAGTTGCTCGATCAGGCCATTCGAACGGCAAGGCCAGGCCGCTTCCCGCTGGCGCTCGATCTCGGCTGCGGCACCGGCCTGATGGGGCAGAGGCTGCGGCCGATCGTCGATCGGCTGGAGGGCTATGACATTTCGGCCAGGATGCTGGGAAAGGCCCGTGCGAAGGGCGTCTACGATTTCCTTGCCAAGGCCGATCTGCGGGATTTTGTCCATGCCGGCCCGAAAGCCGAGCTGGTGGCGGTGGCCGATGTCTTCATCTATGTCGGTGCGCTCGACGGCGTTGTGAAGACGATTGCCGGCTTGCTGGCCAGCGGTGGCCTGTTCGCGTTTTCCGTCGAGAGATTGGCCGGCGATGGCGATTTTGTCTTGCAGCCATCGCGCCGCTACGCGCATGCGGAACACTATGTGCGTGACGTCCTGGCTGCCAACGGATTTTCGGTCCTGTCCCTGGAAACGACCGTGATCAGGCAAGACCGGCGGGAACCCGTCAACGGGCTGGTCGTCGTGGCGGGCAAGCTGCCGGCGGCTTGACCCTGCTGTCTCGCCGTCCTCACAAATATCCGTGCTGCGAAAAAGTCCGATTTGCATGAGCGACTGATATTTGCGATCTGGTCGGATCAGGGCGGTATATCAGGAGGAGCATAGTCGATGCGCTGGAACATGATTGTCTTGGCATCTTGCGTGCTGACCGCCGGCTGCGTTGGCGGCAATTCGATGTCGGAACGGCAGGACGCCAACATCCAGTCCTCCCTGCGGTATGACAGCGTTCCGTGCGACCAGCTGCTGGCGCAGCGCAACGGGCTGGCGCAGCAATACAGACTTCCGACGACGGCCAAGCCGACATTCTCCAATCCGGCGATGGGCTTCGGCCCGTTCACGCCGGACATGCGCTCCAAGGCCAAGCGCGACACCGACCAGGCGAGTGGCGAAATCGATGCCATGAACCGGTCGATCGATCGCCGCGAATGCGGCCAGCCGGACAAGCAGAAGAAGCTCGCCCTGCCTGGTTAAGGATCCGAGACCGCCATGGGTCGAAAATCGCAGGCAACGAACCACCTTGTAGGGCACGATCGGATGCATCTCTCGGAGCTCGGGGACCGCATATGTATCTTGGGGCCGTCCAACAGTGGCAAGTCGACCCTCGCCGACGCGATTGCCCGCAAGCGTGATCTGGCGACTGTTCACCTCGATCAGCTCTTCCATCTCCCGAACACGGATTGGGAAGCGCGCCCAAGGGACGAATTCATTGCCTTGCATGACGCCGCTGTCGCCGGCGAGCGTTGGGTGATGGATGGAAGTTATTCGGTTTGCATGCCCCAACGTTTTCGGCGGGCGACGGGATTGATCCTGTTGGACATTTCCACGCCTACAAGTCTGTTGCGCTATTTTCGCCGGACGTTGCTGGAGCGGGAGAGGCGCGGTGCCTTGGCGGGCGGGCACGACAGCATCAAATGGGATATGATCCACCATATCACCGTGGCCACACCGAAAAATCGCCACCGGTACCTGGCAATGTTCGAGCAGCTCGATCTGCCAAAGGTGCAATTATCGTCACTGCGGGCAATCAAGAAATGCTTCCGGGAGTGGGACCTCGCCCGATGAGGCCTTATCCTGGCTAGTACCCCGCCTTACGGTCCACCAGATTGTCGAGCTTTTCGCCGCGCTCGAAGGCATCCATCTGGCGCAGCATGATCGGCGCCAGATGGACGGGGTCGGAGGTCGCCGCCGCGTGCGGCGTGACGAACACTTTTGGATGCCGCCACAGCGGACTGGTCTTCGGCAGCGGCTCGACCTCGAACACGTCGAGGCTCGCCTCCTTCAGCGTGCCGTCATCCAGCGCCCGCAAAATGTCGGCGTCCTTCTGCAGGCGGCCGCGTCCGGCATTGATCAGCACCGAGCCGCCGAGGCCGTTGCGCTTCCGCAATTCCTTCAGCACGCCATAGTTGATGATGCCCTTGGTGTCCGGCGTCAGCGGCAAAAGCACCACCAGGATGTCGGTCGCCTTGAGGAAAGGGATAAGTCCGGCCTCGCCGGAATAGGTCGCCACGCCTTCCATGGCCTTGTCGCTGCGCGACCAGCCATTGACGGCAAAGCCGAGCGATAGCAGCACCGAGGCCGCCGCGCGGCCGAGGCTGCCGAGGCCCATGATGCCGACGGAAATGTCGCTGGCCGGCCTTTGCTGCGGCTCGTGCCAGACCTTCTTCGACTGCTGCGAGCGGTAAAGCAGACCTTGGCGATGATGGTCGAGCACCCGCCAGACGACATATTCGGTCATGTACTGGGTGAGGTTGTCGGCGACGACCTTGACGATCGGCACGTCGGGCAGGCCGGGGTCGGCGAAGATATGGTCGACGCCGGCGCCGATCGAGAAGATGGCGCGCAGATTGGGCAGCGACGCCAGGATGTTCGGCTTCTGCTTCCACACCACGGCATAGGTGATCGACGGGTCGCTGGCGCCGTCCGGCTCCAGCACCACCTCGCGTTCGGCCGACAAAAGGTCGCGCCAGCGCTGCGGGTGAAAGCCGGTGACGGCAAGCAGGATGCGGCCTTTTTCCATAGCTGTACTTCTAGTCCCTCTTTACGCCACCGGTTCATAGTTTCATGGAAACGCTGAGCCGCTCTCTCTATTTGTTTGGCGCAATTCCGGACGGAAAACCGTTTCATACTTTTCCCGGAATTGCTCTAGTCACTCGCTGACGATGCCGATCGGTGCCGTCTCGATCTTGAAGGCGGCCGAGATCAGCGCCCGAGTATAGTCGGTTTGCGGATTTTCAAAAATCTGCTGGGAAGGACCGGCTTCGACGATCCTGCCATTGCGCATGACGATGACGTCGTTGGCGAGCGCGCGGATGACCTTGAGGTCGTGGCTGATGAAGAGATAGGCCAGGTCGTGCTTGGCCTGCAGGCCGCGCAACAGGTCGACGACCTGCGCCTGCACGCTCATGTCGAGTGCCGATGTCGGTTCGTCCAGCATGACGAAGCGCGGGTTGAGCACCATGGCGCGCGCGATGGCGACGCGCTGGCGCTGGCCGCCGGAAAACTCGTGCGGGTAGCGGTTGCGCGTCGCCGGATCGAGGCCGACCTCCTTCAGCACGGCGGCCACCTTGTCGTCGCGCTGGTCTGGCGACAGTTTCGGCTCGTGGATCTTCAGGCCTTCCTCGATGATCTCGGCGATCGACATGCGCGGGCTGAGCGAGCCGAACGGATCCTGGAAGACGATCTGCAATTCGCGCCTGAGCGGCCGCATGGCGTTGAAGGTCAGCTGGTTGATGTCGCGGCCGTTGAACTGGATGGTCCCGGTGGACGAGATCATGCGTGCCAGCGCAAGGCCGAGCGTCGTCTTGCCGGACCCGGATTCGCCGACCACGCCGAGCGTCTGGCCGGCCCGCACGGTGACATCGATGCCGTCGACCGCCTTCACATTGTCGACGGTGCGGCGGAAGAAGCCCTGCTTGATCGGGAACCAGACCTTTATGTCCTTGCCGGTCATGACAGGTTTGGCCGCGGCATTGGCGGCCGGCGGCTTGCCCTTCGGCTCGGCCGCCAGCAGATGCCTTGTATAGGCATGTTGGGGATTAGCGAAAATCTCCTTGGTCGGCCCGGTCTCGACGATCTTGCCCTTGGTCATCACGCAGACCCGGTCGGCAATCTTGCGCACGATGCCGAGGTCGTGGGTGATGAACAGCATCGACATGCCCTTGCGGCTCTTCAAGCCGGCCAGCAGCTCGAGGATCTGCGCCTGCACGGTGACGTCGAGCGCCGTCGTCGGCTCGTCGGCGATCAATAGTTCCGGCTCGTTGGCCAGCGCCATTGCGATCATCACGCGCTGACGCTGGCCGCCGGACAACTGGTGCGGATAGGCATCGAGCCGTTTTTGCGGATCGCGGATGCCGACCTCGTTGAGCAAGGCCAGCGTGCGCTCCTTGGCCGGGCGGTCGGCCATGCCCTGGTGCAGCTTCAGGATCTCGACGATCTGCTGCTCGATCGTGTGCAGCGGATTGAGCGAGGTCATCGGCTCCTGGAAGATCATGGTGATCTTGTTGCCGCGCACCTGCCGCAACTGCTTCTCGCTCATCGCAAGCAGGTCGGCGCCCTGGAACAGGATCTTTCCCGACGGGTGGCTGGCGCTGGGGTAGGGCAACAGCTTCAGCACCGAAAGCGCCGACACCGATTTGCCGGAGCCGGATTCGCCGACCAGCGCCACCGTCTCGCCCTTGGCGATGTCGAACGAGATATGGTCGACCGCCATCGACTGCTGTCCGCCTTGCGCAAAGGTGACGCTGAGGTCGCGAACGGAGAGCAAGGAAGCAGTCATGTATCAATTTCCGCTATAACTTTATCAAGGGCAGAAATCTCCGGTCGTATGATCGAAATTTGCGCTGTCAATTGGGGAGGGACAAGCCGATTTGGTGCGATAGAATAGGCTTCCTTCAAACTGGTATCGGCAGTCAGAAATTGCGTGCATCCGAAATGCATCGCCGTCGAAAGGTGAATAGCATCCGGCAGCCTGAGAGAAATGAATTGCGAGCGAAGCTGTGCTGCGTGCCAGAGAACCTCGCGAGTTACCGTCCCAATCGAGACAAAAGCGTTGCCAATCGAAACATTGTCATAGAGCTCGACAAGCGGCTCATTGCTCTTTTTCAGAGGGTCAACCATCAACTCTGCCAGCACGAGTTCGCTTGTCGCGAGGAAAGGCTGCTTTCTGCCCTCGTTCATTGAAATGAGCTGAAGCAGCTTTTTTGCCAGAGCATCGTTATTTTCGAAAGCGTAGATGAAAATGTTCGTATCGACGTAAAGCCGGAAGGCGGCCATCAATCCTCCCACTCATCGCGGAGGGCACGAACACGCGCAACAGCCTCGTCGAGACTTGTTCCCGCCGCGTTGGCCTGCGCATTCCGCATAAGTTCAAGCAATTGTTTGTGGCCGAGGGGCTGTTTGGCTTCCTCTTCTACCGTCACCTTAACCGAGGCGCTCAAAGCTATACCCTCCCGCAGTTCATCCGGGAGTTTGGATGCAGGGTAATGCTCAAGGATGACCTTATTCACACCTCTGTCCTTCCGTTGGTTCGATATGAGGATCTGCCGCTTCTGATCCGTCATTGACCATCGCCATCAGTCATCTCGACAATTAATGCATATGCTCATTTTCGTTCGAACTGCCTCACCGAGAATATATCATGCTGAATGCCGATCCGCATCGTTGTCATCTGAACGTCTTGCGCGGATCGAAGGCATCGCGCGTCGCCTCGCCGACAAAGACCAGCAGCGACAGCATCAGCGAGATGACGATGAAGCCGGAAATGCCGAGCCACGGCGCGTTGAGGTTGCGCTGCGCCTGCTTGAGCAGTTCGCCGAGCGAAGCGGAGCCGGGCGGCAGGCCGAAGCCGAGATAATCGAGCGAAGTCAGCGTCGAGATCGAGCCCGAGAGCAGAAAGGGCATGAAGGTCAATGTCGCCACCATGGCGTTGGGCAACAGGTGCCGGAACATGATGGTGCGGTTGGGCACGCCGAGCGCGCGCGCCGCGTTGACATATTCGAAGTTGCGGGCGCGCAGGAACTCGGCCCGCACCACACCGACCAGCGCCACCCAGGAGAACAGGAGCATCAGGCCGAGCAGGATGAAGAACCCCGGCGGCAGGATAGCGGCGACGATGAGCAGGAGGTAGAGCACCGGGATCGCCGACCAGATTTCGATGAAACGCTGGAACAGCAGATCCGTCCAGCCGCCGAAATAGCCTTGCACGGCGCCGGCCGCGACGCCGATCAGGGCCGATCCGGCGGTCAGGATCAGGCCGAACAGCACCGAAATGCGAAAGCCGTAGATGACGCGCGCCAGCACGTCGCGCGCCTGGTCGTCGGTGCCGAGCCAGTTCCAGTTGCCGACGACGCAGGCCGGGTCGTCAGCACCTTGCGGATACTGGTTGCATCGCGTCTTGGCGTCATACTCCCAGGACGGCTTGGCCGGGGCCGCCTCCGGAATGGCGTTGTTGACGGTCTGATAGGAGTAGCGCACCGGCGGCCAGATCATCCAGCCATTGGCGCTGATCTCGTCCTGGATGACCGGGTCGCGATAATCGGTGACGGCGTAGAAGCCGCCGAATTTTTCCTCGGGATAGGCAACCAGCACGGGAAACAGGATCTCGCCCTTGTAGGAAGCGATGATCGGCTTGTCGTTGGCGATGAATTCGGAAAACAGCGACAGCACGAACAGGACGAGGAAGATCCACAGCGACCAGTAGCCGCGCCGGTTGGCTTTGAAATTCTGCAGGCGGCGCTTGTTGAGCGGCGACAGAAACGGCCGCTTGATCCGCGCGGGTGCCGCTTCCGCGGTGACAGTGGCCTCCGACATCAGACGTCTCTCCGCTCGAAATCGATCCTCGGATCGACCCAGGTGTAGAGCAGGTCGGACAGCAGCCCGACGAGCAGTCCGAGCAGCGAGAAGATGTAGAGGTTGGCGAACACCACGGGATAGTCGCGCTCGACCACCGACCTGAAGCCGAGCAGGCCGAGACCGTCGAGCGAAAAGATGTTCTCGATCAGCAGCGAGCCGGTGAAGAAGGCCGAGATGAAGGCGCCGGGAAAGCCGGCGATGACGATCAGCATGGCGTTGCGGAAGACGTGGCCGTAGAGCACCTGCCGTTCCGACAGGCCCTTGGCGCGCGCCGTCACCACATACTGCTTGCGGATCTCTTCGAGGAACGAGTTCTTGGTCAAAAGCGTCGTGGTGGCGAAGGCCGACAGCACCAGCGCCGTCAGCGGCAAGGTCATGTGCCAGAAATAATCGACGATTTTGCCCCACCAGGACAGCTGATCCCAATTGTCCGAGGTGAGGCCGCGCAGCGGAAACCAGTCCCAGAACGATCCGCCGGCAAACAGCACCATCAGCATGATGCCGAACAGGAAGCCCGGGATGGCATAGCCGACGATGACGACGCCGCTGGTCCAGACGTCGAACGCACTGCCGTCCTTGACCGCCTTGCGGATGCCGAGCGGGATCGAGATCAGGTAGGATAGGAGCGTGATCCACAGGCCGATCGAGATCGACACCGGCATTTTTTCGAGGATCAGGTCGAGGACCGAAATGTCGCGGAAATAGCTGTCGCCGAAATCGAACCTGATATAGTTCCACAGCATCATGCCGAAGCGCTCGAGCGGCGGCTTGTCGAAGCCGAACTGCTTTTCCAGCTTCTTGATGAATTCGGGATCGAGGCCCTGCGCGCCGCGATATTTCGAACTGACATCGCTGGCGGCATCGAAATTGGCGCTGCCGCCTGCGTCGCCACCACCACCACCGCCGAGGCGGTCGCTGCCGCCCTGGTTGGTCAGCCTGGCTATGACCTGCTCGACCGGCCCGCCGGGGGCAAACTGGATCACGGCGAAGGATATCGCCATGATGCCGAACAGCGTCGGGATCATCAAAAGGATGCGGCGCAGGATATAGGCGCCCATCAGATGTTGTCCTCCTCGAGGCGGGCCACGGAGCCTGGAAGTACCTCCAAGGCAATCGCTGCAGGCAAATTGTCGGCGCCTGCGCCGCCCCTCATTGTCCTGCCGGACATTTCTCTCCGTATAGAGGCGGGGAGAAAGGGGCTGGCCGCGATCTCGGCGCTTTTATCGCGACGGTTGTGATTGGCGAAAGCATCGATGAACGCGCCCCTCTCCCAGTCACTACACGGGGAGAGGATGCCGGCAGGCAGGTGAGGGGCGGCGCCAACGCCCGCAAGAAATTCAGCCTTTGCCAATTTTCGCAGCCTTGCCCTTATCGAACCACCACAGCGCCTCGACCGGAAAGCCGAAATCGGGCTTTTGTTCGGGAAAGCCGAACATGTCCCAATAGGCGCTTCGGTGATTCGCCAGAAACCAACTTGGAATCCAATCGCACCGCGCGCGCAAGACCCGGTCGAGCGCCCGCATCGCCACGGTCAGTGTTTCACGGTCCTTTGCCGCGCCGACGGCGTCGATCAGCGTGTCGATCGCGGGGCTCGAGACGCCGGGCAGGTTGCGTGACCCCGAGAGGTTGGCGGTGCTGGAATGGAAGAAGACCTCGACATCGTCGCGCGTCGGTGTCGCACTGAACGAGAAAGCGGCCGACAGCAGGTCGAAATCGAACGTTGCCTGTCTGGACTGGTACTGCGCCGAGTCGACCAGACGGATCGTGGCGTCGATGCCGATCGCCTTCATGTTGGCGACCCAAGGCGAATAGACCTGCACGAATGTGTCGTCGTCGACCATGAATTCGGCCGAAAGCTTGTTGCTTTTGTCGTTGACGACGAAGTCGCCGGACCGTTTCCAGCCCGCTGCGTTGAGAAGCTTCGCCGCCTTGCCAAGCAATTTGCGGTCGCGGCCGGAGCCGTCGGATGCGGGCAGAGCCACGGCCGCGCCGAACGCTTCTGCCGGAATCTGCCTGCGCAGCGGCTCCAGCAAGGCCAGTTCTTGCGGCGAAGGCGGTCCCTCGGCGCGGAAGTCCGATTTCTCGAAGCAGGATTGCGAGCGCTCGTAGGAACCGTAGAAGAAGTTGCGCCGGGTCCATTCAAAATCGAAGCAGAGAGCGATCGCCTGGCGCACGCGCGCGTCGCGAAACTGTTCGCGCCGTTGATTGACTGCGGTTCCCTGCATTGTCGGCCGCTTTTCCGCTGGGAATTCGTGTTTGATCACCTTACCGGCGGAAAATGCGGGGAAATCATAAGCGGTGGCCCAGACGCGTGAGGTGAACTCCTCGCGGTAGGTGATTTCGCCCTTCTTGAAAGCTTCGAAGCCAGCCGCCCGGTTCTGATAGAACTCGATGCGAATGCGGTCGAAATTGTTCTGGCCGCGATTGACCGGCAGATCGCGGCCCCAATAGTCGGCAACCCGGTCATACTCGATCCATGCCCCGGCCGAGAATTGCCTGACTTTGTAGGCGCCGGAACCGAGCGGCGGGTTCAGTTGCGAACTGTCGAATGGATTGGCCGTGTAAAAGGCCGTCGACAGGATCGGGAACTCGACGATGTTGAGCACGGTCCGGGCCGATTGCTTGCCGGAAAAAGTAAGCCGCAGCGTGCGATCATCCAGCGCGACGGCGTCGACCATATGTGTCAGTGACAGCGACAGATCGGGATGGCCCTTGTCCTTGTAGAGCTTGAGGGTAAAGGCCGCGTCCTGCGCCGTCAGCGGCGAGCCGTCGTGGAAACGCGCTTCGGGGCGAAGCGAGAAGGTGAAGCTGTTGCGGTCGTCCGACAGCATCACGCCGTCGGCGAGTTGGCCGTAGACGGCATCGGGCTCGTCGAGCGCCCGCACCATCAGCCCGTCGAAGCACATCTCCATGCGCGGCGGCGCATCGCCCTTTTGGGTGAAGGAGTTCAGCGTGTTGAAGGTCAGGGTGTTCTGGTTGTAGCCCCAGTTCGGCGGCGAGAAGTTGAAGGTGCCGCCCTTCGGCGCATCGACATTGACATAGTCGAAATGCGTGAAATCCGGCTTATATTTGAGATCGCCGAAGGCTGACAGGCCATGCAGCTTGGTGCCGGTCGCAATTTCGGCAAAAGCCTTCCCGGGCAGCAGGGCCGCGGCCGCGGCCGCGCCGCCCAGTGCCAGGAAATCACGGCGGGGCAGCACCGCCGTCAATTGCTGCCCCTGTATTTGGCAGCCAGCGCCTTTTCCTTGTCGGGAACTATCCACCAGGAATCGATGTCGGCACCGATATAGGCGGGCTGCCTGTCCGGGAAGCCGAACTTGTTCCAGTAGGCCAGCCAGACCGCGGAGCGGTGATATTGCGGCACGACATAGAAGTTCCACAGCAGGATGCGGTCGAGCGCGTGCGTGGCGGCGACGAGGTCGTCGCGGTCGGTGGCGAAGATGATGCGGTCGACCAGCGCGTCGACGATAGGATCCTTGATGCCCATCAGATTGCGCGAACCGGGCGAGTCGGCGGCTTTCGAGCTCCAGAAGTCGCGTTGCTCGTTGCCCGGCGATTCCGACTGCTGCAGAATCCCGGTGACGACATCGAAATCGAAATTGTTGACCCGGTTGATGTACTGCGTCTGGTCGATGATGCGCAAAGTGGCGTCGACGCCGATCTTGCGCAGATTGGCGATGTAGGGACTGGCGATCACCTGATCGGTGTCGTTCCAGCCGAGGATTTCGAATTTGAACGGCGCGCCGGTCTTGGCATTGACCATCTTGCCGCCCTTGATCACCCAGCCCGCCTTGGCGAAGAGATCGACCGCCTGTTTCAGGTACTTCCGTTCCGCTTGCGGCGAATCGTAGACCGGCAGCTTGAATTCCTGGGTGAAGAGTTCGGGTGGCAGCTTGTCGCGGTATTTTTCCAGGATCTCCAGCTCCTTGCCTTGCGGCAACCCGCTCGACGCCAGTTCGGTGCCCTGGAAATAGCTTGATGTGCGGGTGTTGAAGCCGAAGAACAGGGTGCGGTTCATGCTCTCGAAATCGAACGGGATGGTCAGCGCCTCACGCACCAGCCGGTCCTGGAACAGCGGCCGCCGCTGATTGAGGGCAAAGCCCTGCATCGGTTGCGGCGCCTTGGTCTGGAAGTCCTTCTTGATGACGTCGCCGGCCTTGAATGCCGGGAAGTTGTAGGCCGTTGCCCATTTGCGCGAGCTGAATTCGCGGTTGATATCCTCCAGCCCGCCCTTGGTGAAGGCGAGCCAGGCAGCGTTGTCGTCGAGGATATAGGTGTAGCGTCGCGTGTCGAAATTCTCGCGGCCGATCTTCACCGGCAGCTTGGCCGCCCAGTAGTCCGGCACGCGCTGCCAGATGATTTCCGAGCCCGGCTTGAAGCTGGCGATCTTGTAGGCCGCCGACCCGAGCGGAATTTCCAGCGTCGGCTTGGTGACGTCACGCTTCTTGCCGTTGGCATCGGTGCCTTCCCACCAATGCTTCGGCAGCACGGCGAGGTCGCCGATGATCTTGGGCAGTTCGCGGTTGCCCTTCTGGTTGAAATGGAATTCGACCTCGCGGTCCGAAATCGCCACTGCATCGGTGACATTGTCGAAATAGCGGCTGTATTGCGGACTGTTGGCCTTGAGCACCTGGAACGACCAGATCACGTCGTCGACGGTGATCGGCTGGCCGTCATGCCATTTGGCGCGCGGGTCGAGCCGATAGGTCGCCGAGGAATAGTCGGAGGGATATTTGTAGGCATCCGCGATCAGCGGATGGCTGGTGCTGCCTTCGTCGGTCGCCTGCTCCATCAGCGTGTCGTAGAGCAGGCCGCCGCCGAACCCGACCAGGCCGGCGGCCGGCGATCCCTGTACGATGTAGGGATTGAAACTGTCGAAGGTGCCGAGCACCACCGAATTCAACGTGCCGCCCTTGGGCGCGTCCGGATTGACGTAGTCGTAGTGCTGGAAATGGTCGCCGTATTTGGACTCGCCGATCAGCGATGAGGTGGTGCGCCATTCGTCGGCATGGCTCGTCTGCAATCCCGCCGCCAAAAGAGCTGCCGCCAGCATCGACTTGAGAAGCGTCCGGCCAACCGTCATGCACTATCCTCTTCGCAATGCCCGTTCATGGACAATCTAGACGATTTGGCGCTCGTGAAAACCGCCATGCGCGGCTTTGTCGCCGCCTATGCGGTTTTCCTAACGAAAAAGCCGGGCTGAACCCGGCTTTTTCAAGGTCGTCGAGATGATATCCGGTTATTGAGCGGGCGCCGGTGCGGGTGCGGCCGGAGCTGCCGGCTTGGCTGGCGCGGCACCTTCAGCCGGCTTCGCCGGGGCGGCACCATCGGCCGGCTTGGCGGGCGCGGTTGCGTCGGCGGCAGCGCCTGGCGCCGGCAGCGGCTTCGGATTGTCGGACAGCGTGCGTAGATAGGCGATGACGTTGGCGCGGTCCTCGTCCTTGGGCAGGCCGGCGAAACCCATGGCGGTGCCCTTCACGAATTTCTTCGGCGAGGTGATGAAGTGGTTGATGTTGTCGTAGGTCCACTTTTCGGCGCCGCCCTTGGAAAATTCCTTCATGCCGGCCGAATAGGCGAACCCTTCATGCTCGGCCACCGGGCGGTCGACGATATCCCACAGATCGGGGCCGACCTTGTTGGGGCCGCCCTTTTCGCCGGAATGGCAGGCCTGGCATTTCTTGAAGACGGCAGCACCTTGCTCGACATTGGCGGTCGCCAGCAGGTCGGCGATCGGCTTGGCTTCGGCGGCAGGCGCTGCCGGGCCGCCTTCGGCGGGCTCGGCGGCCTCGATGGCGAAACCGGGCTTTTCCGGCGCCGGCGAGGCAAACAGCGCGTCGGACACAATGCCGACCGAGAAGACGACGAAAACGGTTCCGAGCAATCCGGCGAGCAGTTTGTTGACTTCGGTGGAATCCATACGCCCCTTGCTCCCTTTTCCGGCGGACCGAACCGTCCACTCCGTCCGTCGGTATCGTGACCCCACCCTGCCAGGGCGGTCAAATCGGGCGGAAACTAGGTCTTTTGCTGCGGCGTTGCAACACCTATAAGGGCGCTTCCAGTGAGACCTTTTGCCACTTTCCCTGCCCTCTTTGAGACGCCTTGCACCGCGCATGTCCACGCTGATCTTGATCCCGGCCCGCATGGCCTCGACACGCCTGCCGGGCAAGCCGCTGGCCGACATCGCTGGCGCGCCGATGATCGTCCATGTCGCCCGCCGCGCCACCGAGTCCGGCCTCGGCCGGGTCGTGGTGGTGACCGACACGCAAAGCGTGGCCGATGCGGTGCGTGCGCATGGTTTCGAAGCCGTGATGACGCGCATGGACCACGAATCCGGCTCCGACCGCATTCACGAGGCACTGGTCGCGCTTGATCCCGAGCGCAAGGTCGAAACCATCGTCAATGTGCAGGGCGACCTGCCGACCATCGATCCCGGCATCATCGCCGCATCGCTCAGGCCGTTCGAGGATAGCGCGGTCGACATCGCCACCCTCGGTGTCGAGATCGTCCGTGACGAGGAAAAGACCAATCCCAACGTCGTCAAGATCGTCGGGTCGCCGCTCTCGGGCACCAGGCTGAGGGCGCTCTATTTCACCCGCGCCATGGCGCCTTGGGGCGACGGGCCGCTCTATCACCATGTCGGCCTCTATGCCTATCGCCGTGTCGCGCTCGAGCGTTTCGTCGCGCTGAAGCCGTCGCCCCTGGAACGCCGCGAACGGCTGGAGCAGCTGCGGGCGCTGGAAGCCGGCATGCGCATCGACGCCGAGATCGTCCAATCGCTGCCGTTGGGCGTCGATACGCCGGAAGATCTTGAACGCGCCAGAACGATCCTTTCAAACTGAGAAACCCGAGAATTGGCCCATGCCTGAAAAGACCAACAGAATATCCTTCCAGGGCGAGCCGGGTGCCAATTCCGACACCGCTTCCCGCAACGTCTATCCATCTATGGAGCCGTTGCCGTGCCCGACCTTCGAGGACGCGTTCAACGCGGTCGAGACGGGGAAGGCCGACCTCGCCATGATCCCGATCGAGAACACCATTGCCGGGCGGGTCGCCGATATCCACCATCTGTTGCCGGAATCAAAGCTGCACATTGTCGGCGAATATTTCCTGCCCATCCATTTCCAGCTGATGGCGCTGCCCGGGGTCAAACGCGATGAGATCAAGACCGTGCACAGCCACATTCACGCGCTTGGCCAGTGCCGCAAATACATCCGCAAGAACGGCTGGAAGGCGATCGTCGCCGGTGACACGGCCGGTGCCGCCAAGATGGTCTCCGAGGTCAAGGACCGCACCATGGCGGCCCTGTCGCCGGCGCTGGCCGCGACGCTCTATGGGCTCGACATCATCGAGCAAAATGTCGAGGACACCGACAGCAACGTCACCCGCTTTGTCGTCCTCACCAAGAACAACCAATGGGCCGAGCGCCCGTCACCGGACGTCAAGATGATGACCACCTTCATCTTCCGCGTCCGCAACGTGCCGGCCGCGCTCTACAAGGCGATGGGCGGTTTCGCCACCAACGGCATCAACATGACCAAGCTGGAGAGCTACCAACTGGGGGCTTTCACCGCGACGCTGTTTTATGCCGACATAGAGGGTCATCCGGAAGATCCGCTGGTCAAGCTGGCGCTGGACGAGCTTCGCTTCTTCTCACGCGAAGTGCGAATTCTCGGCGTCTACCCGGCCAGCGCGTCGCGTGAGCAGTGGAAGGTCGCTGACTAAATCACCGCGCCCAGCGGCACGTAGTCAATTTCCATGAATGTCTCGACCTCCGGCACCCAGCGGTCGCGCACGAAGGCGACATGGTCGGGATGATCGTTGTACCTGGTGTAGGCAGCCTGGTCGGCGAACTCCATCGAGAAGCCGAAATGATAATCGTTCTTGGGGCTGATCTGCCGCAATTGCTCGAAATGCGTGACGCCCCTGATCGCGGTGAGGATTTTCTTGGCGTCGACCAGGAACCTCCTTTCCTCCAGCGAATGTGGCGGATGCTTCAGCGTGAAGACGACGGTGTGACGGATCATTTGCTGCTCCTGAAATGTCTTCGATACTCGCTGCCATCATTCCGAATCGACCCAGGCGCGGATGAGGTGATGCGCAATGGCGCCTTTCGGTGGCGTGACCAAATTGCCGGGATGCTCCCTGGTCAGCATCGAACGCACCTCGTCGCGGGCAAACCAGCGGCAGTCCTCCAACTCGTTCAAATCGGCCTGGATATCGTCGTTGAGCGGCTCGCCGAAGCAGCCGATCATCAGCGAATAGGGAAACGGCCAGGGCTGGCTGGCGTGGTAGACGACACGGCCAAGCCTGATGCCGGCCTCCTCCAGCGTCTCGCGGCGCACCGCCGCCTCGATCGTCTCGCCCGGCTCGATGAAGCCGGCAAGGGCCGAGTACATGCCCGGCGCGAAATGCCGGCCGCGCCCGAGCAGGCACTTCTCCCGCGTCGCCGTCAGCATGATCGCCACCGGATCGGTGCGGGGAAAATGCTCGGTGCCGCAATTCGGGCAATGCCGCTTGTAGCCGCCGGCCCGCATCTGCGATTGCGTGCCGCATTTGCTGCAGAAACGATGGCTGGCATGCCAGGCGAGCAGGGCCGCCCCTTGCGCCATCGCGCCGGCAGCCGCCTCGTCGATCAGCCCTTGCATATAGACCGAGCGATAGTCGATGGCCTTGATGGTTTCCGGCAATTGCTCGGCGTCGATGCCGGCCGGCACCGCCAGCACCGGTCCAAGTTCGGAAAGGCCGAGCAGGATGCCCTGCGCCAGGGAAACCTTGAAGGGCTCGCTCTCGGCGGCGCCGAACCAGGGGTTGAGACCGCTGCCATCCCCGAGCTTCAGATAGAGCCGCCCCCCATTCATCAACAGTAGTCGCGTCGCCGGGTCGGCGAGCGCCTTGTTGACCGAATCGTCGGCGCGGTTTTCAGACTGCCGGTCGATGGTGTTGCCGGCAAAGCCGACGAACTGGCTCGGCTCGCGCAAGGGCGCGTCAAACAGGCGGAAGCTCATGGAGACTCTGGGGTAGGTTGCGGAATGGACACGGGGAACGCTTATAGCGCCGCCTTGATCGTTTCGGCAAACCGCCGCAGGTCGGAACGTTGATAGGGCTCACGCAGGCCGTGTCCCCACACCGGGCCTGGCCAGCCGGGATCGCCTTCCGAACGCGCAATGACGTGGATGTGCAACTGGCGCACGATGTTGCCAAGCGCGCCGGTGTTGATCTTGGTGCAGCCGGTCGCTTTCTTCAGCGCCTGCGCCACCATATTGGTCTCGAAGGTCAGCATCGCCTGGTCGAGCGGCGTCATGTCGTGGATCTCCTCCGCGCCGGGCCGCTGCGGCACTAGGAGCAGCCATGGCCAGCGGCGGTCGTTCATCACCCGCAATTCGCACAGCCCAAGCCACATCAACTGCTCGCTGTCCGCCTCCAGCCGGGCGTCCAGCGTGAATCCGGCCTTCAGGCCCGGCAACATCGGCGTTTCCCTTGCTTTTCTTGGTTTCTTCAAACGCAGGAACGCTAGAGCGGCGGCAAGAGGGCTGCAAGCGAATCATTGCGCCCCTCGCGGTCGGCAGCTTTTCACGATAGGAATTTTTTCTTGATTTCGTGACCTCAGCTATGGTACGTGTTTGCCCATGGTGCTGATTTGCGCCAGTGACCCGCCGTACAGGCGGGTTTTTCGTTTGATGCTCAGCCCAACGCGCTGGCGAATGCTGCGAAGGAACCGGGGATTTCTTCTGCGCACTTGCATTTCATCGTCGAATTGCCGATATGGACAGCGGGAGGTTGGTGGTGGACGATCCACTCGCCAACCGGGTCAGGTCCGGAAGGAAGCAGCCCTAACGAGCCCGGAACGGGTCATTGTTCCAGCCTCCCACCTCATCGGCCCCTCTCGCGACATTGACGACGCATTGCAGCGCGGGCGAGACTATGCGCAGGAATCGGCCGCCTTCGGGCGCGGCCATTTGGAGCTTTACGGGCGTATGAGCGAAGCCGGCAATTCGGGACCAAAAAGCCTGGAGAATGGCAAGGCCGCCGCCTATCGCGTGCTGGCGCGCAAGTACCGTCCTTCGAATTTCTCCGAACTGGTCGGCCAGGAGCCGACGGTGCGCACCCTCACCAATGCCTTTGCCACCGGCCGTATCGCCCAGGCCTGGATGCTGACCGGCGTGCGTGGCGTCGGCAAGACCACGACGGCGCGCATACTCGCGCGTGCCCTGAACTATAAAACCGCTGATATCGACCAGCCTTCGGTCGACCTTGCCGTGCTCGGCGAGCATTGCCAGGCGATCATGGAAGGCCGCCATGTCGACGTCATCGAGATGGACGCCGCCTCGCACACCGGCATCGACGATATCAGGGACATCATCGAGCGCGTGCGCTACGCGCCGGTCTCGGCCCGCTACAAGGTCTACATCATCGACGAAGTGCACATGCTGTCGACGCAGGCCTTCAACGGCCTGTTGAAGACGCTGGAAGAACCGCCGCCGCACGTCAAATTCATCTTCGCCACCACCGAAATCCGCAAGGTTCCGATCACCGTCCTGTCGCGCTGCCAGCGCTTTGACTTGAGGCGCATCGACGCTGGCGCGCTGGTCGCGCATCTTTCCTCGATATCGGCCAAGGAAGGCATTTCGGTCGACGACGACGCGCTGGCGATGATCGCCCGCGCCGCCGAAGGCTCGGCCCGTGATTCGCTCTCCATCCTCGACCAGGCGATTGCCCATGGCGCCGGCTCCGTCAGCGCCGATGCGGTTCGGGCGATGCTGGGGCTCGCCGACCGCGCCCGCATCGTCGACCTGTTCGAACATGTCATGAAGGGCGATGTGGCGGCCGCCCTTGGCGAATTCCGCGCGCAGTACGATACCGGCGCCGATCCGGCCGCCGTGCTGACCGATCTTGCCGAGTTCAACCACCTGGTCACCCGGCTGCGTTTCGTGCCGACGGCCATCGAGGACGCCTCGCTCTCCGAAGACGAGCGGCAGCGCGGCGCGGATTTCGCCAGGACACTGTCGGTCAGGGTGCTGTCGCGGACATGGCAGATGCTGCTCAAGGGCATTCCCGAGGTGCAGTCCTCCAACAGGCCGGTCAGTGCGGCTGAAATGGTGTTGATCCGGCTGGCGCACGCCGCCGACCTGCCGACGCTGGACGAAGCCTTGAGATCGCTCGAGGGCGCTGCGCCGGCGCAAAATGGCGCGCCGCGTCCGAATGGCGCGCCCGCAAGTTCCGGCAATGGCAGTGGCGCCAGCGCGGTGGCGCAGACGCGCATGCCTGCCGGATCGGGCGGCGCACAGACCATGCGGCTGGTCGAAGCCACGCCCGCTCCCGCTGCCTTCGTCGCTCCGCCGGAACCGGTCGCGGAAGCGCAATCGGTGCCGCTGAAATCGCTGGCCGACATCATTGCCCTGGCCGACGCGCAGCGCGACATCGCCTTCAAGGTGCTTGTCAAGAGCTGCATCCGTCTCGTGCGCATCGAGCCCGGCCGTATCGACGTCGGCCTGACCAGCGACGCGCCCAAGATGCTGCTCAACGACCTGACGACGAAGCTGCGCGCCTGGACCGGCCGCAACTGGCTTGTCTCGCTGTCGAAGGAAGAGGGTGGCCAGACGCTCGCGGAAATGGAATCGGCCAAGCGCGAGAACGCCTTCCTCGATGCCAAGAGCGACCCGACGGTGGCCGCCATCCTGGCGCGCTTTCCCGGTGCCAAGATCATCGACGTGCGCATTCCAGACGCGCCGGAAGCCGAAACGACCGAGGCCGAAGTGCCGGTCGAGCCGCTGGCTGACGACGACGAAACGTGATCCAGCCACGAATCCGCAAAGGACCCGACCATGAAAGATCTTCTCGGCCTGATGGGCAAGGCGAAGGAAATGCAGGCCAAGTTCCAGGCCATGCAGGACGAGATCGCCACGCTGGAAGCATCCGGCCAGGCCGGCGGCGGCCTCGTCAACGTCACGCTGACCGGAAAATTCGAGATGAAGTCGCTGAAGATCGATCCATCCCTGTTCAAGGAGGACGATGTCGAGATCCTCGAGGATCTGGTGCTGGCCGCTCACAATGACGCCAAGACCAAGGTCGAGCAGATCATGCAGGAAAAGACCAAGGCGCTGACCGCCGGTCTGCCGATCCCGCCGGGAATGAAACTGCCCTTCTAGCGTTCGGCGCGCCCCCCGTGATCGACATGACCGACGAGCCCTCCGAAAGATTGATCGAGCAGCGTATCCGCAACAGGATCTATGAGATCCTGGAAATCCTGGCCGATTGCGACGGCGGCGTCGATCTCGTCGGCATCAAGGGTTACTTCGATCTGTTCGAGGATTTCGTCCATCGCCCGTCGATCGAAGCCGGCACGTCGGCGCTTTCGAAGGACGAACGCGCCATCGTGCTGGAGATCGCCGAATTCCTGGAAGCGGCCTGCGAGACAAACCCGGACTTCACCAAGGCCGAATTCATCGAAAGCGACTGGCCGGCAAGGATCGCGCCGACGGCCAGGGACGCGCGGACGCTGTTCCTCCGGCGTGGCCTGTTTTCGGAGAAAATCGAAGAGGCTGAACCTGGCCAACCGGCGGCGATTGCGGCCGGGCGCTGGCCCGCATAAAGCCATGCAACTGTGCCAATTTGGCAACAGGACCCTATTAATAACGTTTTGGCCATCTTTTTGCCTGAAAGTGTCTCATTCTTGCCGCAGCCTGGGGGCGGGCATGGAAGTGAGAGGGTTACCTGTTGATTGCCACGCGATGGAAGACGCCGCTGTTGCTCGGCGCCGTCATTTCACCCTTGTTTTTGGCTGCCTGCAGCCAGACCACTTCGCACGGCATGTCCGTCGCCAGCCTGACCGACGCCATCACGCCGAGTTTCCTGAGTTCCCGGGCCTACAGCCATACGCCGAAGGACAAGGAATGCCTGGAAAGGGCGATGTTCTTCGAGTCCAATCGCTCGAGCCGCGACGGCATGATCGCCGTCGGCACGGTGGTGATGAACCGGCTTCGCTCCGGTAACCACGGAAGCACCATCTGCGAGGTGGTGGGCGAGCGCGGGCAGTTCGCGCCTGGCGTCATGACGAGGCCGATGAATTCGCGAGCGCTGCCCGATGTCGAGGAAGCCGCCGATGCCGTGCTCAAGGGCGAGCGCAAGGCCAAGCTGAAAGATACGATGTATTTCCACACCGCCGGGCTGCGCTTCCCTTACAAGAACATGCACTACACGATGGTTGCCGGCGGCAATGCCTTCTATGAGAAGCGCGGCCGCAACTGGCAGCCGTTGCCGGATGAGCCGCGGGTCGCCATTGCCTCGGCTGCGCCCGAGAAGCCGGCCGCACCGGTGACAATGGTCGCTTCCGCCGAGCCGGCACGTCCGGACACGACGGCAGCCGTTCGATCCGCTGCTGTCCAACAGACGTATGTGACCGCGGCCGCCGCGCCGCCCGCGAAATCCGCGCGTGTCTCGGCGGAGCCGATGGTGGTCGCGATGCAGGAGCCGATGGAAGAACCGGATGCCGCCCGTTTTGGCGGAACCCTGAACACAAGGGTCATCTCCTCGGTTCAAAACGCGCCGCAGGAGGCGTCGATGGGATTCCAGTCGACGCCTGAGAACACCGACGCCATCGGCGCGATGATTATCAGCCAGGGCCGGCCGCTCGAAACCAACTGATTCGCGCTCCATGGTCCGCCCGATGGTCCACCAAGCCAATATGGCGGGTCATGCGGACACGGGATGTTTCAAAGCGCTCTGAAAAATCCTGGAGCGGTTCATCGTTTCGCGGAAACGGTGAACCGCTCCAGCTTTTCGTTTTGACGCAGCTCCGGATGGAAAACCGCTTCGCACTTTTCCTGGAATTGCTCTAGATCAGAGCGATGTCCAAGCGAATCGCCGGTCCCGAGATCGAACGCCTGATCCAGCTCCTGGCCAAGGTGCCTGGGTTGGGTCCCCGCTCGGCCAGGCGTGCCGCCCTGCATCTGATCAAGAAGAAGGAACAATTGCTGTCGCCGCTCGCCGCCGCCATGGCCGAGGCGGCCGACAAGGTACGCATCTGCTCGACCTGCGGCAATGTCGATACGTCGGACCCGTGCATGATCTGTACCGATCCGCGCCGTGACGCCGGCACCATCATCGTCGTCGAGGACGTCTCCGATCTGTGGGCGCTGGAGCGGGCGGCGGCGATGAATGTGCGCTATCATGTGCTCGGCGGGACGCTGTCGCCGCTCGACGGCATCGGTCCCGACCAGCTCAACATGCGCTCGCTGGTCGACCGTGTCGCCGGCGGCGAGGTCAAGGAGATCATCCTCGCCGTCAACGCGACGGTCGAGGGCCAGACCACGGCGCATTACCTGACAGACCAACTGGCCGGCTTCGACATCAAGGTGACGCGCCTGGCGCATGGCGTGCCGGTCGGCGGCGAGCTCGATTATCTCGACGAAGGCACGCTGGCCGCGGCGCTGCGCTCGCGGACGGCATTTTGACAAAGCTACGGGAGAGGGTGCGGATCATGATTGCTGCGCGTCCTTCGAGGCTGGGTGTGAAGGAACGCAAACCTCTCGGATTGGCTCTGTTTTCCTTTTTTGCAGTTCTTCTCGCGGTCCTCCTTTCCGCTCCCGCTTCCGCCGCCAAGATCGACGACCAATTCCGCGCCTGGCTGCAGAACGACCTTTGGCCGCAAGCCAAGGCGAAAGGCATCTCCAAAAAAACCTTCGACGCCGCATTCGATGGCATCAACCCCAACCTGAAGCTGCCCGACCTGGTCAAACCAGGCGAGAAGGCGACCACGCCGCGGAAACAGCACCAGGCCGAATTCGGCTCGCCCGGCGCCTATTTCGCCGAGAAGACGGTTCGTGCGGTGACGGCAGGCGGACGCGCGCGTGAGGCCACCAATGCCAGGACACTTGCGGCAATCGAAAAGCGCTATGGCGTGCCGGGCGAAGTGCTGTTGGCGATCTGGGGCCGTGAGACCGGCTTCGGCGCGGCGAAGATGCCTTACGACGCCTTCGAGGTGCTGGGGACCAAGGCGTTCATGTCGACCAAGAAGGATTTCTTTCGGACCGAACTCCTGGCCGCCCTCGAAATCGTCGAGCGCGGGCTGGCTCCGGTCGGCGCGATGAAATCATCCTGGGCCGGCGCGCTCGGCCAGCCGCAATTCATGCCGACCTCGTTCCTGAAACATGCCGTCGATTTCGATGGCGACGGCCGCGTCGACATCTGGAGCTCGACGCCGGATGTACTGGCTTCGATCGCCAACTACCTCGTCCATTATGGCTGGGTGAAGGGCCGCGGCTGGGGTTTCGAGGTGACCGTGCCCGAGGCGGTTTCCTGCGCGCTGGAAGGCCCGGACCAGGGCAAGAAGATCTCCGAGTGGGCGGCAATGGGCATCAAACGCGTCGGCGGCAAACCGTTTCCGGCGAGCGAGATGAAGGCCGAGGGTTTCCTGCTGATGCCGGCGGGACGCAGCGGCCCGACCTTCATCGCCACCCCCAATTTCTATGTGCTGAAGGAATACAACACCAGCGACCTCTACGCGCTGTTCATCGGCCATGGCGCCGATCGCATCGCCCATGGCGATCAGAATTTTGCAGGAAGCTGGGGCGCGGTCGGCGGGCTCCACCGTTCCGACATCGCCGTCCTGCAACGAGCGCTGGAGGCCAAGGGCTATGATGTCGGCAGCGCCGACGGACTGCCCGGCTTCAAGACCCGCCGTTCGATCGGCAAGTGGCAAGCCAAGAACGGCCGCGCCGCAACCTGCTTCCCCGATGCCGGCCTGGTAGCCACGCTGAAATAGCGCCGAAATCAGCAGGTTTTTCTCGATCGGCCGCCTCGACTGGCTGGCCTGGGCGCCGACAGGCCACCGGCCTTTCTGGCCCAATGAGTCGTCGTATAAATGCTCGTTGCCCGCCACGAGGCCGCCGGATATGGTGTTGACCAACTGGACAAAAACCGCAACGGTAAGAGATCAGACGGGCCGTCTCCAGGCCCGAAAAGAATTCCGCAACCCTGAGCCGGGAACTCAGGTCAACAAACAACAAAACAGGGAACAATCACGATGATGATGGAAAAGTTTGCTCTACGCTCCCGCACCTTGCTCGCGGGCGCAGCCATGTCCGCGCTGCTTCTGGCGGGCGCGCCAGCCGGTGCGGTCACGCCCGCCGACACGCTGGTCGAAGGTTTCGCGATCGACGACATCATCTCCATGGATCCCGGCGAGGCGTTCGAGCTGTCGACCGCCGAGGTCACCGGCAACACCTATGATCTGCTGGTCCGTCTCGACCTCAGCGACACCTCCAAGGTCAAGGGCGACCTCGCCGAAAGCTGGACCGTCTCCGACGATGGCTTGACCTACACCTTCAAGCTCAAGCCCGGCCTGAAGTTCGCATCCGGCAATCCGATCACCGCGGCCGACGTCGCCTATTCGTTCGAGCGCGCCGTAAAGCTCGACAAGAGCCCGGCCTTCATCATCGGCCAGTTCGGCATCAGCGGCGACAACGTCACCGAAAAGGCCAAGGCGGTCGACGATGGAACCTTCCAGTTCACCGTCGACAAGGCCTATGCGCCGAGCTTCGTCCTGAACTGCCTGTCGGCAACGGTCGCTTCGGTGGTCGACAGCAAGCTGGTCAAGGAACATGTCGTCACCGCGGCACCCACCGCCGATTACAAATGGGACAATGATTTCGGCAATGCCTGGCTGAAGACCGGCTATGCCGGCTCCGGCGTCTTCAAGCTGCGCGAATGGCGTGCCAACGAAGCCGTCGTCATGGAGCGCAACGACAATTACTACGGCGAAAAGGCCAAGCTAGCCCGCGTTATCTATCGCAATATGAAGGAAAGCTCGGCCCAGCGCCTGGCGCTCGAAGCCGGCGACATCGACGTCGCCCGCAATCTCGAGCCGAACGATCTCGACGCCATCGCCAAGAACGCCGACCTCACCACCACCAGCGCGCCGAAGGGCACGGTCTACTACATCAGCCTCAACCAGAAGAACCCGAACCTCGCCAAGCCCGAGGTCCGCCAGGCGTTCAAGTATCTGGTCGACTATGATGCCTTGAGCTCGACCATCCTCAAGGGCATCGGTGAGATCCACCAGACTTTCCTGCCCAAGGGCGTGCTCGGCGAACTCGACGAGAATCCGTTCAAGCTCGATGTCGCCAAAGCCAAGGAATTGTTGGCCAAGGCCGGTCTGGCCGACGGTTTCAGCGTAACCATGGACGTACGCACCGGCCAGCCGACGACGGGCATGGCGGAATCGATCCAGCAGACGCTTGGCCAGGCCGGGATCAAGCTTGAGATCATCCCGGGCGACGGCAAGCAGACGCTGACCAAGTACCGCGCCCGCAACCACGACATTTATATCGGCAACTGGGGCCAGGACTATTTCGATCCGAATTCGAATGCCCAGACCTTCGCCTCTAACCCGGACAATTCGGATGCCGGCAAGTCCCACACGCTTGCCTGGCGCAACTCGTGGGACATTCCGGATCTGACCAAGGAGACGGAAGCAGCGCTGCTGGAGAAGGACGCAGGCAAGCGCGCCGATATGTACAAGGATCTCGAGAAGAAGATCCTCGACACCAGTCCCTTCGTTATCATTCACCAGCAGCTGGAAGTGGTTGGCCTGCGCAAGAACCTCAAGGGCCTTGCGCTCGGCCCGAGCTTCGACACCAATTTCGTCGGGTCGGTCTCGAAAGAATAACGCCGCGGACGCGCCGCATGAGCGCGGTTGAAAACGAGGGCGGGCGCGGCAGCGCCCGCGCCGTCGCCATTGCATCATCGCTCGGCCGCTTCCTGGTCATCGCGATCACGACCTATCTTGGTCTGCTTGCGGTGACCTTCTTCATCGGCCGTGTCATCCCGATCGACCCGGTGCTGGCGGTGCTCGGCGACCGGGCGCCGGCCAATGTCGTCGAGCGCACGCGCCGCGAGATGGGCCTCGACCTGCCGTTGATCGAGCAGTTCTATATCTATGTGAAGAATGCCCTGAACGGTAATTTCGGCGTGTCCGTGCTGACCACAAACCCGGTCATGACCGACATTCGCCGGGCGCTTCCGGCCACGACGGAACTGGCGACGCTGGGAACGCTGATCGGCGCGCTGTTCGGCGTGCCGCTTGGTGTGCTGGCCGCGGTCAGGCGCGGCAGCTTCATCGACCAGATCGTGCGCATCATCGGCCTGATCGGCTATTCCGTGCCGATCTTCTGGCTCGGGCTGCTGGCGCTGGTGCTGTTCTACGCCAAGCTGCAATGGGTAGCCTTCCCGGCGAGGCTCGACGTCGTCTACGAATACACCTTCACGCCGATCACTGGTTTCTATCTGCTGGATTCCCTGTGGCAGGGGCAGTGGGATGTTTTCTATGATGCTTTCCGCCACATCATCCTGCCGGCCTCGCTGCTCGGCTACTTCTCGCTCGCCTATATCAGCCGCATGACGCGCTCGTTCATGCTCAACGAGCTGTCGCAGGAATACATCGTCGCCGCACGCGCCAAGGGCCTGTCGGAAACCCGCATCATCTGGGGGCATGCGCTGCGCAACGCCGCGGTGCCGATGGTGACGGTGATCGCGCTCTCCTATGCCGGCCTGCTCGAAGGTTCGGTGCTGACCGAGACCGTCTTCTCGTGGCCGGGTATCGGCCTCTACATCACCAACTCGCTGCAGAACGCCGACATGAATGCCGTGCTCGGCGGCACCATCGTCATCGGCTCGGTGTTCATCGCCATCAACCTGCTCTCCGACCTGCTCTACCGCGTGCTCGATCCGAGGACGAAGTCCGCATGAGCGTCGAGACCATCCAGAGCCGTCGCGATTGGCTGCTCAGCGACCGTCCGGCGTCGCGCATGCAGGCGAGGCTTGGCCGCGCCTATGTGGCGTGGCGGCGCTTTTCCGCCAACCGGCTGGCGTTTCTCGGCCTGCTCATCATCATCGCCTTGCTGGTCGTTGCCGCCCTTGCCGACGTGCTGGCGCCCTATTCGCCGACGTTTGGCGACCTGAAGAACGCACGTCTGCTGGCGCCGAGCGCCGAGCACTGGTTCGGCACCGACGATCTCGGCCGCGACATCCTTTCGCGCATCCTCTACGGCTCGCGCTGGACACTTTATGTGGTCATCCTTGTTGCCATCATCGCCGCGCCCATCGGCCTTCTGGTCGGCACCGTCGCCGGCTATGCCGGCGGCTGGACCGACGCCATACTGATGCGCATCACCGACATCTTCCTCGCCTTCCCCAAGCTGATCTTGGCACTGGCTTTTGTCGCGGCGCTTGGCCCCGGCATCGAGAACGCGGTGCTGGCCATCGCCATCACCTCCTGGCCGCCTTACGCCCGTATTGCGCGCGCCGAAACCCTGACAGTACGCAATTCCGATTACATCAAGGCGGTGCAGCTGATGGGCGCCTCGCCCTTCCGCATCGTGCTGCGTCACATCATGCCGCTCTGCATCTCCTCGCTGATCATCAGGGTGACGCTCGACATGGCCGGCATCATCCTAACCGCAGCCGGTCTCGGCTTCCTCGGCCTAGGCGCGCAGCCACCGCTGCCGGAATGGGGCACGATGATCGCTTCGGGGCGCCGTTTCGTGCTCGATCAGTGGTGGGTGGCCGGTGCGCCAGGCTTCGCCATCCTGATCGTCAGCCTTGGCTTCAACCTGCTCGGCGACGGGCTGCGCGACGCGCTCGATCCCCGGAGTGGTGACCAATGAGCGGCGACCCCAATCAGCAGCGATCAAAGAGCGCGTTGCTCGACGTAGAGGATCTGCGCGTCACCTTCCCGACCCGCACCGGGCTGATCGAGGCGGTGCGCGGCGTCTCCTTCTCGCTTGGCCGCGAGCGGCTCGGCATCGTCGGCGAGTCCGGCTCGGGCAAATCGCAGACCGGCCGCGCCATCATGGGCCTGACGCCGCCGCAGGCGCGGATATCGGCCGACAAGCTGGCTTTCGACGGCATTGACCTGCTCAGCGTCTCGCCACGCGAACGCCGGTCGCTGCGCGGAAAGCGCATCGCCATGATCCTGCAGGATCCGAAATATTCGCTCGACCCGGTGATGAGCATCGGCCGCCAGATCGTCGAGACGCTGCGCACGCATGAGAAGGTCGGCAAGGCCGAGGCGCGCGACCGCGCACTGGCGATGCTGGAGGCGGTGCAGATCCGCGATCCGGCCCGCGTCTTCGACCTGCATCCGCATGAAGTATCGGGCGGCATGGGCCAGCGCGCCATGATCGCCATGATGCTGATCGCCGGGCCGGAAATGATGATCGCCGACGAGCCGACCTCGGCACTCGACGTCACCGTGCAGCTCGACGTGCTCGGCATCCTCGACCGGCTGGTCGGCGAGCGCGGCATGGGACTGATCTTCATCTCGCACGATTTGCGCCTGGTCTCGTCCTTCTGCGACCGCGTCATCGTCATGTATGCGGGCAAGGTGGTCGAGCAGCTCAAAGCCTCGGAACTCGGCCGCGCCCAGCATCCCTACACGCGCGGCCTGCTCAACTGCATGCCCAAGATCGGCGCCGACCGTCACCCGCTGCCGGTGCTCGACCGCAAGCCGGAGTGGGCGGCATGACGTCTGCGATTGCCGTCGACGGGCTGGAAGTGATCTTCGATCGTTTTCGCGCGCTGAAGGGTGTCAGCCTCGACGTGCAGCCGGGCGAATCCTTTGGCCTTGTCGGCGAATCGGGCTCCGGCAAATCGACGCTGTTACGGGCCATCGCCGGCCTAGCGCCCGTCGCTTCGGGCAGCATCGCCGTCAACGGCAAGACGCTTGGTCCACGCCGCGACAAAGCCTTTTATCGCGAAGTCCAGATGGTCTTCCAGGACCCCTACGGCTCGCTGCACCCGCGCCAGACCGTCGACCGGCTTTTGCAGGAGCCGCTGGCCATCCATGGCTTTGCCGACGGCGAAAAGCGCATCCAGCGGGCGCTCGACGAGGTTGGTCTCGGCAACGGCTTTCGCTTCCGCTACTCACATCAATTGTCGGGCGGCCAGCGCCAGCGCGTGGCGATCGCCCGTGCGCTCATCCTCGAACCGTCGATCCTGTTGCTCGACGAACCGACCTCGGCGCTCGACGCCTCGGTGCAGGCGGAAGTGCTCAACCTTCTGGAAGAAGTCCGCCGGCGGCGCAAGCTGACCTTCCTGATGGTCAGCCACGACCTCGCTATCATCACCCATATGTGCGAGCGGCTGATGGTGATGCAAAGCGGCGAAGCGGTTGAGAATCTCGCGGCAGCGGATCTCGTCGAGCGCCGCGTGACCAAGGACTACACGCGAAACCTATTGCGAGCCAGCGATGGGTTTGTGCGGGCGTAGCCTCTATCGCTTAAGTCGCGTTCCTTCACGCGGCGCTACTCGCAACTTGCCCTCAAGCCGCTCCTCCTTCCGCGATGGCATCACCGGTCGGCGCAGTGTTGTCCGGCGCTTGCTTCGGCTCCTTGATCCTGAACCAGGCGACATAGAGCGCCGGCAGGAACAGCAGCGTGATCGCCGTGCCGGCGATGATGCCGCCCATCATGGCGAACGCCATCGGCGCCCAGAACACCTCGCGCGCGATCGGGATCAGCGCCAGGCTGGCCGCGGCGGCCGTCAGCGCGATCGGCCGCATTCGATGTTCGGTGGCCTCGATGACAGCCGCCCAGCGGTCCCTGCCCTCTGCGACCAGATCCTCGATCTGCACGATCAGGATGACCGAGTTGCGGATCAGGATGCCGATCAGCGCCAGCACGCCGAGGATGGCGACGAAGCCCAGCGGGGCGCCGCTCGGCAATAAGGCCGCGACCACGCCGATCAGCCCAAGCGGTGCGACGGCAACCACCAGGAACAGGCGCTGGAAGCTTTGCAGCTGGACCATCAGGATCGTCGCCATGATGAACAGCATCAGCGGCACGACCGCAGCGATCGGGCCTTGGCTGTTGGCGCTTTCCTCGACCGAGCCGGCCGTGGCGATGGCATAGCCGACCGGCAGCTTGCCGATGAAGGCATCGACCGAAGGTTTCAGCTCGTCGACCACGGTCGCCGGCAGCGCGTCGCCGACCAGTCCGGCGCGCACGGTGATCGTCGGCACTCGGCTGCGCCGCCAGACTGTCGGCTGCTCCAACTCGTAGTGGAAGTTGGCGACGGCGGCGAGCGGGATGGATTCGCCGGCACCGGTCGGCAATTGCATGTTGCGCAGCGTCTCGATCGAGCCGCGTTCGGCATCGCGTGACCGCGCCACGACGTTGATGAGGTAGGTAGCGTCGCGCACCTGGGTGATGGTGACGCCGCCGACCACGCTGTTCAGCGCATTGGAAATGTCCGAGGAGGTGACGCCGAGTTGGCGCGCCTTGTCCTGCAGCACATCCACTTTCAGGACCCGCGACGGCTCGTTCCAGTCGAAGGTCGGCGCGCCGAGCTTCGGGTTGGCCGAGATGACGCCGGCCAGCTGTTGCGACAGCGTCCTCACCGTCTGGATGTCGGGGCCGCTGACGCGGTATTGCACCGGGCGGCCGACGGGCGGGCCGAGTTCGAGCGTCTTGACGAAGGCGTCGGTGCCGACGAAGTCGTCGCGCAGCATCGTCTCGATTGCCGCCTTCACCCTGTCGCGCGCTTCGACGTTCTTGGTGACGATGACGGTCTGGCCGAAATAGGGATTGGCCGGCTGCACGTCATAGGCCAGCACCAAGCGCACCGCGCCCTGGCCGATATAGGAACTCCAGTGGTCGATATCAGGGTTGCCGGCAAGGGCTGCCTTCTCGAACCGCTCCATCTGGTCGCGCGTCTCGGCGATCGAAGAGTTCTGCGGCAGGTTCCAGTCGACGATCAGTTCCGGCCGGTCGGAGGACGGGAAGAACTGCTGCTGGACATAGCCCATGCCGACGATCGAGGCGGCGAACAACAGCACCGTGCCAATGATCGTCAGCCAATGGCGGCGCACCGATCCGACCAGCACGCTGCGGAACAGCGAGGTGAAGCGGCCGGGCTTGTCATGATGCTTCTGTTTCATCGTCGCCGGCAGGATGGTGACGCCGAGCAACGGCGCAAACAGCACCGCCACGATCCATGACACCAAAAGCGACACGGCGATGACGACGAACAGCGTGTAGGTGTATTCGCCCGCCGCGCTGTTGTTGAGGCCGATGGGGATGAAGCCGGTGACCGTCACCAGCGTTCCGGTAAGCATCGGAAACGCGGTCGAGGTGTAGACATAGGTCGCCGCCTTGCGCAGATTGTCGCCGGCTTCCAGCCTGGCCACCATCATCTCGACGGCGATCATGGCGTCGTCGACCAGCAAGCCGAGCGCGATGATCAGCGCGCCCAGCGAAATACGCTGCAGGGAGATGCCGAGATAGTCCATGAACAGGAAGGTGATGGCCAGCACCAGCGGGATCGACAGCGCCACGACGAAGCCGGCGCGCACGCCAAGGCTGATGAAGGACACCGCGAGCACGATGGCGACCGCCTCGAACAGCGCGCGGGTGAAGCCCGAGACCGCTTCCTCGACGATGACAGGCTGGTCGGCGACCAGATGCACGCCGACGCCGATCGGCAGGTCGGCGACGATCTTGTCCATCTCGACCTTCAGCGCCTTGCCGAAGTCGAGCAGATTGGCGTTGGGCTTCATGCCGATGGCTAGCCCGATCGCATCCTCGCCGTTGAACCGGAACAACGCCGTCGGCGGGTCGGCATAGCCGCGGGTGATGGACGCCACATCGCTCAGCCGGAAGAAGCGGTCGTTGACGCGCAGATTGATGGCACGCAGGCTTTCTTCCGACGTGAACTGGCCCGAGACGCGCACGCTGACGCGTTCGGGGCCGGTCTCGATGACACCGGAAGGCGCAATCGCGTTCTGTGCCTGCAGGCTGGCCACGATCGCCTGCTGGTTCAGGCCAAGGGCCGCGATCTGGCGGGTCGAGAATTCGAGATAGATCGCCTCGTTCTGGGCGCCGATCAGGTCGACCTTGCCGGCATTGGGCACGGCCAGGATTTGGGTGCGCGCCTGCTCGACATAGTCGCGCAACTGGCGCGATGTCAGCCCGTCCGCCGTGAAGGCGTAAATATTGCCGTAGACGTCGCCAAAACTGTCGTTGAAGAACGGACCTTGCACGCCCTCGGGAAACTGGGCGCGGATGTCGTTGATCATGTTGCGGATGCGCACCCAGGTCGGGGCCACGTCGCGCGCCTTGGTCGACGGCTTCAGGTTGACGAAGACGACGGTCTTGCCGGCCGTGGTCACCGACTTGCTGTAGTCGAGGCTGTCGAGCTCCTCCAGCTTTTTCTCGATGCGATCGGTGACCTGCCTCACCGTCTCATTGACCGAGGCGCCCGGCCAGTTGGCCTGGATCAGCATGGTCTTGATGGTGAAGGCCGGGTCTTCCTCACGGCCGAGATTAAGATAGGCCGAGACGCCGGCGACGACGAACACCAGCATGAAATACCAGACCAGCGAACGGTGGCTGAGCGCCCAGTCGGAGAGGTTGAACCCCTTCACTTGGTGGCTCCTTCCAGGATTTTGACCGTCTCGCCCGCTGTCAGGCTGTGCACGCCGGCGGTGACGATGCGCATGCCCGCGTCAAGTCCACCGGTGACCGTGAAGCTGCCGCCGCGTTTGGCGCCGACCTGGATATCGTGCACGGCGACCTTCGATTGCGCATCGACGATCCAGACCTGCTGCTTGCCATTCTTTTCGAGCAGCGCCGACAGCGGCAGTTCGATCGTCGGGTCGATCGCCGTCACCCGTGTCGCCGTCACGGTCGAGCCGAGCCGGAACGCGGCCGGCGCGTTGAGCAGCGTCAGGCGCACGCGGCGTGTGCGGGTCGAACTATCGGCCTGCGGCGCGATCTCGCGCAATTTGGCCTCCGTGCGGATCGAGGGCAGCGACTGCAGGATGACGTCGAAGCCGGTTCCGTCGGTCAGGTCGCCGGTCAACTTGTCGGGAATGTCGACGACGGCTTCGCGCACGTCCGAGCGCGCCACCGTCACCACGGTCTGGCCGGCCGATACGGTCTGCCCGACTTCGGCGCCGGTGGCGGTGACGACGCCATCGAAATCCGAAAACAGGCGGGCATAGCCAAGCTGCTCCTGAGATTTAGCCAGCGCCGCCCTGGCGCGCTCGACATTGGCCTGCGCGGCTTGCCGTGCCTGCTGGGCTGCCTCATAGGTGGCCTGCGAGGTGTTCTTGTCTGCCAGCAATGCGCGCTGGCGCTCCTCGCTGGCGTAAGCATTGGTGAATTCCGCCTGCGCGTTGGAGAGGCCAGCCTTGGCTGCCTGAACGGCCAATTCCAGCGCCGTCGGATCGAGCGTGGCGATCGTCGTGCCCTTGGTGACGAGATCGCCGACATCGACATCGCGGCTGACGACGCGGCCAAGCAGGCGGAAGGCAAGGTTGGCGCTGAATTCCGGCTCGACGACGCCGGCGAAGCCAAGCGTCTGGTTGGTGCGCGGTTCGATCACCACCGAAAGCACCGGCCGGACGATTTCAGGCGTTTTTTCCGGCTCCGCCGAACAGGCGCCGACAACAACCAGCGCCGACAGGGCGATCATGCGCGCCGGCCGGTTCATTGTGTTGCCGCTCCGGCGATTTCGACCGTCTGGCCGGGACTGAGCAACTGACCGCCGGCGGTGATGACGTGCTGGCCGGGCTTGAGCCCCTTATCGACGACGATGACACCGGAATCATAGGCAAGGATGTCCACCGGCGCGATGGTGACCGCCTTGGAAGCCGGGTCGACGAGCCAGACCGCTGGCTTGCCGTCGCTGGAGGTCAGCGCCTGCCAAGGCAGGATTACGGCCTTCACCGGCGCGGCACTGACCGTGCCGATGACGGCGGCGCCGAGCGGCATGGCGGCAGGGGTCTCGGGAATGGCGACCTTGACCCGAACCGAAGCCGAGGCGGCGTCGACCACCGGCGAAATCTCGCGCACCTTGCCTGTCGCCTTCACTGATGGATCCGACACCAGCGTGATCGACACTGGTGGTGGTGCCATCGAGCTGCCGGCGACCAGCGTTTCGTGGACATTGAAGACTGCGTCGCGGTCGCCGTCCTCGGCGATGGTGAAGACTGTTTGTGCCCCTTGCACCACCTGGCCGGCTTCAACCGCGCGGGCGGTGACGACACCGGGCGCGCCGGCCCGCAACTCGGTGAAGGTGAAGCTCTCCCGGGCATTGTCGAGCGCGCTCCGCGCCTGCTGGACGCTGCCTTGCGCCACGCTCTGCGCCTGTGCTGCCTGATCATAGTCGCGGCGCGTCGTGAAGCCCTGCGCGAGCAGCGTCTTCTGGCGCTCGAAGGCGGCGGATGCCTGCGTCAACTGCGCCTGTGCTGCGTCGAGATCGGCCTGCGCAGAGCGCAGATCCGATTCCTGTTCCTGCGGGTCGATGCGGGCCAAAAGCGTGCCCTTGTCGACATGCTGGCCGATCTCCACCAGCCGCTCGGCGACACGGCCGCCGACCCGGAAAGCCAGATTGTTCATCGTGCGGGCCGCGATGACCCCGGTCAGCGACGTGGTCGGTGCGTAGCTGGAGATTTCGACCTCGGCGGTGCGCACCATGATCGGCAGCTTGTGTTCGGCCGCCTTCTGCTTCTGGCAGCCGGCGAGAAGCAGGCCGGCCATCGCGCAGGCAAGGATCGAGGTGTTTCGAAACGGCAAAGGGCCGGAACGCGGTGATTGCAAGGCGGACGATGTCGCGTTCCTTGTCATGGCTTCCCTGCCTGCGTGGGACGTTCCCAGTGCGGAGCCCCGCAGGCCCGTCCGAAGATAATCGATCCCTTGGAAAAGGGAACCTCCCTCGCACGCGTATCGGTCGGCTGGTTAAGCCGGGATCACAGGCCCAATCGCCTGCCGGTGGTGCCGACTTGAGGAAAACGTGAAATAAGGTCAGAAGACGTGTCAGCGGCATCAAACAAGAAGGGGCGCCGGCCCGATGAGGACACCATGAAGAATTCAGCCATCTCCGAACGCAAGAACCAAGCGATCTCGCGCGGCGTCGGCATGACCACGCAGATCTATGCCGACCGGGCCGAGAATTCGGAGATCTGGGATGTCGAAGGCCGTCGCTACATCGACTTCTCGTCGGGCATCGCCGTCGTCAACACCGGTCATCGTCATCCCAAGGTGATCGCGGCGGTCAAGGCGCAGCTCGACCGCTTCACCCACACCTGCCATCAGGTGGTGCCCTATGAAAGCTATGTGCGGCTGGCCGAACGGCTGAACGGCATGCTGCCCGGCAAGTTCGAGAAGAAGACGATCTTCGTCACCACCGGCGCCGAGGCGGTCGAGAACGCTATCAAGATCGCCCGCAACGCCACCGGCCGCCAGGCGGTCATCGCCTTTGCCGGCGGCTTCCACGGCCGCACCTTCATGGGCATGGCGCTGACCGGCAAGGTCGTGCCCTACAAGGTGGGCTTCGGCGCCATGCCGGGCGACGTCTATCACGCGCCGTTCCCGGTGCCGCTGCATGGCGTATCGGTCGCCGATTCGCTTGCCGCCCTCGACCGCCTGTTCAAGGCCGATGTCGACCCGGCCCGTGTCGCCGCCATCATCATCGAGCCGGTCCAGGGCGAGGGTGGCTTCTACGAGGCGCCGCGCGAGTTCCTGACGGCGCTGCGCAAGCTTTGCGACCAGCACGGCATGCTTCTGATCGCCGACGAGGTGCAGACCGGCTTTGCCCGCACCGGCAAGATGTTTGCGATGGATCACCATGAGGTGGCGGCCGACATCACCACCATGGCCAAGAGCCTGGCCGGCGGTTTCCCGCTGGCCGCGGTCACCGGCCGCGCCGAAATCATGGATGCGCCCGGCCCCGGCGGACTCGGCGGCACCTATGGCGGCAGCCCGATCGGCGTCGCCGCGGCGCACGCCGTGCTCGACGTCATCGATGACGAAAAGCTGTGCGACCGCGCCAACACGCTGGGTGCAAGGCTGAAGCAGCGGCTGCAGTCGATCCGCGACGACGTGCCCGAGATCGTCGACATCAGAGGCCTCGGTTTCATGAATGCGGTCGAGTTCAACGACGTCAAGAAGGGCCTGCCGTCGGCCGAGATCGCCAACGCGATCAGGCTGAAGGCGCTCGACAAGGGCCTGATCCTGCTGACCTGCGGCGTCTATGGAAACGTCATCCGCTTCCTGGCGCCGATCACCATCCAGGACAGCGTCATGAACGAGGCGCTCGACATCCTGGAAAGCTCGATCCGCGAAGTCTGCGCTGCTTGATCGGGCGCCCATTTCTCCTGACGGCCTCGCGAGCGGGTGAACGTGCCGTCAGGAGCTTGGATTCTGTAACCAGGCTGGAATGTCCATCTTGGCGTGCAGGACCCGCCACACATCGATATGGTCGATCTGCTCAAGATAGAAAATCAGGTATGGGTAGCGCTTGAGTTGCACGCTACGCAGCCCAGGCAATCCAATTTCATAACCATACCTGAGAGAGCCCGATGCCGGATGGCTGGCTATCAGTTTGTAGGCGTTTTGAAGGTCCTCGATATAGCCCAACGCCATATGCGAACCAACTTCGCGTGCATAATAATCAACGGCGTCCTCGATATCCCGCAGAGCAAGGCTTCGAGGAACAATTGCCTTCGTGGCCACTTAATTTATTGGCTCTGCGCTCGTTTTCTCAGCGCGGCGAAATAGTCATCGTCTACGGGAGCGCCCGGCGCGGATAATGCGCCCTCGAGGAGCAAACCGCGCAGAAGTTGACGATCCTGATCGTGGCGGATCAATTCACGCACATACTCGCTGCTCGTGCCATAGCCGCGATCCGTCACTTGCTGATCGACAAAATGCTTCAAGCTGTCGGGCAGTGAGATATTCATGGTGCTCATTCAGGCATTTTATTGCGTATGGCAAAAATTGGCAATCCTAAGCACTGGCCTTGACTGGCTCCATGTCCTGATACGCGGCCAACGCCGCTTTCAGGCCCTCGGGGCCTGCCGCGATCGTTTCCGGCGTCGGCGAGAAGCCGGCGCCCAGCATCTTGCGGCCAAGCATATGGTCGCCGGGACGGTTGACCGATTCGATGCCGAGCAGCCGGTCGCCGGCATAGTGATAGATCGAGAATTTGTTGTCGGGCAGGTCGCCCAGCACGACATGGTGGTCGCCACCGGCGGTCAGGCCGACCATCTGCAATTTCATGTCGCCGATATCGGACCAGAACCACGGTACCGCCGAATAGGCGTCGGCATGGCCGGTGATCGTACGCGCGGCAAGCCGCGCCTGGTCGGTGGCATTCTGCACCGATTCCAGCCGCACGTCGCCGCCGGTGAACCAGTGCCGGTAGGAGGCAGCGTCGCCGATGGCGAGGATTTCAGGCGCCGAAGTGCGCATCTGGTGATCGACGCGGATGCCGTTGGCGATGCTAAGGCCTGCTGACTGCGCCAGTTCGACATTCGGCACGGCGCCGATGCCGACGATGACCATGCGCGCCGGCAGCCTTTCGCCTGACGAAGTCATCGCTGCCGTGACATGGCCGTTTTCGCCTTCGAGCCTTGCAATCGAGGTGCCGGTGAGGACGCGCACGCCTGTCGCTTCCAGCCGTTGGCGCACATGGCCCGCCACGGCCGGCGCCACGGCGCGGCCGAGCAGCCGGTCCAGCGCTTCGACCACGGTCACCGTGCGGCCGGCGGCCCTCAGCGTCGCGGCGATCTCCAGCCCGATGAAGCCGCCGCCGAGGATCACGACCTCGTCGCTCCGGGCGCTCAGTTCACGGATCAGCCGCGCATCGGCGAGCGAACGCAGCGACAGCACGCCGGAAAGATCGGAGCCTGGCAACGGCAGGATACGTGGGCGCGAGCCGGTCGCCAGGATCAGGTGATCGAAGGCAAGTGCGCCGCCGCCTGATATCTCGAGGCTGCGGCGTGTGGCATCGATGCGATCGATCCCGACGCCCGGCCGATAGTCGATGGCGCTGCCGGTGTAGAAGGCCTCGCCGCGCAAGGGTTGCGGTTTGGCCCCGGCATCCTTGATGAAGGTCTTCGACAGCGGCGGCTTGTGGTAGGGCAGTTCGTTCTCGTCGCCGACGAGGATCACCGGCCCGTCATAGCCGTCCTCGCGCAAGCTTGCGGCCGCTTGCACGCCTGCATGTCCCGCGCCTACAATGACCACACCGTTCTTCATCGCATTCCAATCCGGATTCCGAGTCTAGGATGTCCCGCCAAGTGGCAATTGTCTGGCGCCGCCGCAAGAGAGCTTTTGCGGGTCGCACCCGGGATGGCGGCTGTCAATCGTACAGTTCGTCCGCAAGACCGGTGCAGGCAAGGGATAAAGTTGATAGTTGTAGTTTAGAATAATTCTAAACTATTGTTTCAATTGATTTTTCTTGCTGATCTCCATTGACATCCGGCGATGTCGCAGCTTTATGGAAGCTCGCGCGTCAGCGCATCCCTTTAATGTCTGGGCCTTGAACCCTTTCGATTGGAGGCATTTTGGTGTCTTTCTTCCGCGAACCGCGCGATGGCGCGGCATCTCTTGCGCCCAATGGCTTGCAGATCGCCATGCGCCCGTTGCCGCGTGCGCCATTTACAGAATTTCCGAGAAACTGGAGAGTGATTATGACAGCACGATATGGCGGCAGGTTTGCCGCGATCGGCGCCACGGCCCTGCTGACGGCGGCGGTGTTCGTGTTGCCGGCCAAGGCGGAAACCGATGCGAAGGCGGTTATCAAGACCTATTCCGACATCGCGCTCGCCAAGTATGAGGATTCGCTGACCACCGCGCAGGCGCTCGACAAGGCAGTCGACGCGTTGCTTGCCAACCCCTCGGTGGAAACGCTCAATGCAGCCCGCGACGCCTGGAAGGCATCACGCGTTCCCTACCAGCAGACCGAGGTTTACCGTTTCGGCAACAAGATCGTCGACGACTGGGAGGGCAAGGTGAATTCCTGGCCGCTGGACGAAGGCCTGATCGACTATGTCGCCAAGAGCTATGGCACCGAATCGGACGCGAACGCGCTCTATACGGCCAATGTGATCGCCAACAAGGAGATCGAGATCAACGGCAAGAAGGTCGATGCCTCGAGCCTGACCCCGGAATTTCTCTCCGGCACGTTGCAGGAAGCCGGCGGCGTCGAGGCCAATGTCGCCACCGGCTACCACGCCATCGAATTCCTGCTCTGGGGCCAGGACCTGCATGGCACCGGCCCGGGCGCCGGCGAACGTCCCTATACCGACTACGACCTCAAGAACTGCACCGGCGGCAATTGCGACCGTCGCGCCCAGTATCTGAAGTCGGCCAGCGATCTTCTGGTCTCCGACCTGCAGGAGATGGTCGGCAACTGGAAGGAAGGCGGTGCCGCGCGTAAGGCTCTCGTCGATGGCGAGCCGAACACCGCCATCTCGACGATCTTCACCGGCATGGGCTCGCTGTCCTACGGCGAACTGGCCGGCGAACGCATGAAGCTCGGCCTGCTGCTGCACGATCCGGAAGAGGAGCATGACTGCTTCTCCGACAACACCTACAACTCGCATCTCTACGATGCCATCGGCATCCGCGCTGCCTACCATGCCAACTATACCAGCCTCGACGGCACCGTCGTTTCGGGTCCCTCGGTGGCCGACATGGTGAAGGCAGCCGATCCGGCGATCGACAAGGAGCTGTCGGACAAGCTCGATGTCACGGTCGCCAAGATGGAGGCGATCAAGGCGCGGGCACTGGCCGGCGAGGCCTATGACCAGCAGATCGCCGAGGGCAACACGCAAGGCAATGCCGCCGTGCAGGCAGCGATCGACGCGCTGATCGACCAGACCAAGTCGATCGAACGCGCCGTTGGCTCCCTGAAGCTCAGCACCATCGCCTTCGAGGGGTCCGACAGTCTCGATGCACCCGACAAGGTGTTCAAGTAAGGTCGAAAGGCTGGAGCCTGCTCCGGAGCCGGACGTCGGCTTCGGCATGGGCTCCGGTAGGAAATAAAGCCACACGGCGCGGGAGGCGCCGTCAGCCATCCGAGCAAATTAATGCTGATCTGCCATTGCAACATCATCACTGAGAAGGAGATCGAGCAGACGATCGTCGGGCTGCTGGATCAGGATCCCTGGCAGCTGATCGTGCCGGCGAAGGTCTATCATGCCATGCAAAAGCGCGGTCGCTGTTGCGGCTGCTTCCCAAATGTGGTGGAAACGATCATTCGGGTCACCGAAAATTACCACGCCCGCTCGGAGGCGAGCGGCGTGGATATCGTTTCACACCTGGATCGCGTCAGAAGCCTGCGCGTCCAATACGGGAGCAGAAATCATGAAAGGCGACCCGCAGGTCATCGAGCGGCTTAACGAGGCCCTTTTTCTGGAGTTAGGGGCCGTCAATCAGTACTGGGTGCATTTCCGTCTGCTGGAGGACTGGGGATACGCCAAGCTGGCAAAGAAGGAGCGGGCGGAATCGATCGAGGAGATGCACCATGCCGACAAGCTCGTGGCTCGCATCATCTTCCTTGAAGGCCATCCGAACCTGCAGTCCGTGGCGCCGCTGCGCATCGGCCAGAACGTCAAGGAAGTGCTCGAATCCGACCTTGCCGGCGAATATGACGCGCGTACCGCCTACAAGCGTTCACGCGAAATCTGCAACGACGCGGGCGACTATGTGACGATGAAGCTGTTCGAGGAATTGCTGGCCGACGAGGAAGGTCATATCGACTTCCTAGAGACGCAGCTCGACCTGCTTGCCTCTATCGGCGAGGAAAAATACGGCCAGCTCAACGCCGCATCGGCGGACGAGGCGAGGTAAGGGCATGCGGGAATGCGGCGCCTGCTAGAATTCGTGCGCCGCTCGCGGCGGGCCGATGGCTCGCCGCTCCCTCGGAAGACGCCAGCCAAATTGGCGCGTCGGCGCTGTATCGTCCTCGTGATGGCGCTCACCTCTTCGGCGATGGCCGGTAATCTTCAACCCGCCGGCCTCGCCACCACGCGCACCGACCTCAATGCGAAGGATCAGGCGCGCGTCACCGTAATCACCAGGCCGACGTCGGATTTCTCCAGGCCCGAGCAATTCGAATTGATGCAAGGGGGCGCCGGCACGTCAAGAAAGGACGTCAGCCGCGATTCTTTCTCGCAATCCTCGGCCAACATCACCTTTGAGGAAGAGGGCGACTTCAAGCTCGGCAATGCCCTGTTTCGCAAGAACTGGGTGTCGTCGCCGTCCTCGACGCAGGCCTCGGACGGGCTCGGCCCGCTGTTCAACGAACGCGCCTGCCAGAATTGCCATCTGAAGGATGGCCGCGGCCGTCCCCCGCAAGGCGACGCCGTTACCACCTCGATGTTCCTGCGGCTGGCGCGTGAGGCCAGCAGCGCGGAAGAGAGAGCAGCACTTGCCGACCACAAGGTGCTCAATTTCCCCGACCCGGTCTACGGCGCGCAATTGCAGGAATTGGCGGTGCCCGGCCTGCGCGGCGAAGGCCGGATGCATGTCGACTATCGGGAGCGTAAGGTGGAGCTGACGGACGGCACCGTGATTTCCTTACACAAACCAAGCTATTCGGTTGTCGATCCTGCCTATGGACCACTCGATCCGCGCATCACGCTGTCGCCGCGCCTGACGCCGCCGATGATCGGCCTTGGCCTGATCGAAGAGATTGCGCCGGCCGATATCCTTGTCCGCGCCGACCCGAATGACGTGGACGGCGATGGCATTTCCGGCAGGCCGAACATCGTGCGCGACGGCCCGGGCGGAGAGCTGACGCTTGCTCGTTTCGGCTGGAAGGCGCAGACCGCGTCGATCCGTCAGCAGGCAGCTGACGCCTTTGCCGGCGACATCGGCATCTCGACGCCGGAAGAACCAAAACACTGGGGGGATTGCACCGCCGCGCAGGCCAAATGCCTCGCCATGCCGACCGGTGCGCAGCAGCGTCTCGGGCCGGTCGAAGCGCCGCCGCCGGTGATGGATCTGGTCACCTTCTATTCGCAAAACCTCGCCGTGCCGGCGCGCCGCGACCTCGACCGGCCAGATGTGCTCACGGGCAAGAAGATCTTCTACGAGATCGGCTGCATTGCCTGCCACACGCCGAAATTCGTCACCCGTCGCGGCACGCCCAACAAGGCGCAGGCCTTCCAGTTGATCTGGCCTTATTCCGACTTTCTGCTGCACGACATGGGGCCCGATCTGGCCGACGGCCAAGCCGTGGGCGATGCGACGGGTAATGAGTGGCGCACGCCGCCGCTATGGGGCATCGGCCTGACCGAGACGATCAACGGCAATTCCTTCTTCCTGCATGATGGGCGCGCGCGCAGCCTGACCGAGGCGATCCTTTGGCATGGTGGCGAGGCGCGGAAGGCGCGCGACCGCTTTGCCGCCGCTGATGCGGCCGACCGCGATGCGCTGCTCAAATTCCTGGAGTCACTGTGATGCTCAAGCGCTGTGTGTTGTTTCTCGTTCTTCCGCTGGCTCTGCTGGGCGCCGTCCCGGCATCCGCGGCGGTCAAAGCCTCCGAAATCATCCAGGGGGCAATCGACGGCTTTGTCCGCCCCGCCTATGCCGGCCTGCATGAGCATGCGGAAGCCCTAACGAAAGCGATGCACAAGCTCTGCGAAGCGCCCTCGCAAGGGAAGCTCGATGCCGCGCGCGCGGCATTTTCCGCCACCGTCTATGCCTGGTCCTCAGCCGAAATCATCGGATTCGGACCGATCAAGGAGAACAACCGGCTGGAACGCATGCTGTTCTGGCCGGATCGCAAGAGCATCGGCCTGAAGCAGGTGCAGGCAGCCTTGGCGGCCAAGGATCCGACCGCCACCGATCCGGCACAGCTGGCCGGCAAGAGTGTTGCCATGCAGGGGCTGGGCGCGCTCGAATTCGTGCTTTACGGCGACGGCGCCGAGGGACTTTCCGGCAAGGCTGATCCCTATCGTTGCGCCTATGGCACGGCGGTTGCCGGCAACATCGAAACCATGGCCGGCGACGTCAGCGCCGCTTGGAACAAGCCGGACGGCTTTGCCGCTCTTTGGGCCAATCCGGGGCCTCAGAACGCACTTTATCGCGACGGCAACGAAGCGGTGACGGAACTGGTCGGCGTCTTCATCAATGAGCTGGAAATGGTTCGCGACGTGCGCCTGAAAGGGTTTTTCGGCGGAAAGCGGGATGCGGACAAGCCGAAACAGGCGATCTACTGGCGCTCGCGGAACACCGCCAATTCGCTAGCCGGCAATCTGTCCGGGATAGACACGCTGTTCCAGGCATCGAAGCTTGGCGATGCGTTGCCGGCCGATGCGCGCTGGATGGCCGAGTCGATCCACATCCAGCTGGTCAACGGTGTCGCCACCGCGAAGTCCATCCAGGGCCCGATCGACAAGGCGCTTGCCGATCCGGCACTGCGTGAAAAACTCGACCATTTCGCGCTGATCACCTCCAGCCTGTCGACCTTGATCGGCACCAGGCTGACCGCCGAATTCGGCCTGACCGCCGGTTTCTCGTCGCTGGATGGGGACTGAGCATGAGCTTGAGATTGGCCGAAACGCCCATAGCTTCGTCATCCTGGGGCGAAGCAAGGAGCGAAGCGACGCAGCGCAGACCCCGGGATCCATGCCGCGACTTCAAAGCGCTGCCGCGGTCCAGAATTTTGCTCCGTTGCACCCGACGGTCAAGGTCACGGCATGGATCCTCGGGTCTCCGCGACGGAGCTTCGCTCCTGCTCCGCCCGTGGATGACGAAGTTCCGGAGGCTTCGGCCAACTTCCAACGTCTGCGATGGATCATTCCAAGAATCGGTAGGTGCCAAGCGTCAGCTCCGATCCGTAATAATCACCGTGTCTTGGAGCGAGCCAGTGCAGGGGAGGATAGTCTCTTGAAAACCTCCCTCATCGATCGCCGCGATTTCCTGAGAGCTGCAGGCGTTGGCTTCATGGCGGCGCTGACGCCGTCGGCCTTGGCAAAAACGCTTACGGCGGACGCCGTCTTCGCTACCGCCTTCGTCAAGCGCGACGGCAGCTATGGCGCCGCGGTCCTGTCCGAGGCCGGCAAGGTCCTGCACGCGATCGACCTGCCTGATCGCGGCCATGACGTCACCTTCGATCCCACATCGAAGCGTTCGGTGGTCTTCGCTCGCCAGCCCGGCACGTTCGCCGTGGTATTCGATCATTCCGGCCGGAACGCGCCGCTGACCATCGCCAGCATCAGCGGCCGGCATTTCTTCGGCCATGGCGCGTTCTCGCCCGACGGGGCGTTGCTCTACGCCACCGAAAACGACTTCGACAACGCTGCCGGTGTGGTAGGCATCTACGACGCGCGGGCGAAGTTCAACCGCATCGGTGAGTTCCCGACCCATGGCATGGGTCCGCACGAGCTTCTGCTGCTGGGCGACGGCAGGACGATCGCGGTTGCCAATGGCGGCATCGAGACCCATCCGGATTACGGCCGCACCGAGCTCAACATCGCCACCATGAAGCCGTCCTATGTGCTCATCGACCGCATCACCGGCGATCTCATCGAGAAGCATGAACTCCCGGCGGCACTGCACCAGCTGTCGATCCGCCACATGGACGCCGACCCATCCGGCATCGTCTGGTTCGGCTGCCAGTACCGGGGGCCGGGCACCGATCGTCCGCTGCTGGTCGGCCGCGCCGCGCGCGGCAAGGACTTGCAGCTCCTCGACATGCCGCGGGACGTGCTGTCCGGCTTCCGCAACTATATAGGCTCGGTTGCCGCCAATCCGCTTGCCGGCACCGTCGCCGTCTCCTCGCCGGAAGGCAACTCGCTTGTCGTGATCGATTCGGCGAGCAGCCGGGTCGTCTCGGCCAGCGCACTGGTCGAAGTCTGCGGCGTGGCACCCGACGGAACCGGCTTCATGGCCACCACGGGCGCCGGCGAGATCGTCGAGGGCAGCGGTGCGACACGCTCCGAACCGGACTATGTCTGGGACAACCACATGCTGCGTATCGAACAGGCGGCGTAGATATTTCCCGCCGGGGCGAAGCGAAGCCGCTTAACGAATTATGCACTATCCCCTTGCGGTGGCGGGCTATGGCGGGCACAGGGAATTGTTTTTCGAACCGGTCGCTCCATGAAACTGCTTGCCATCGATTGTGCCGCCAACCTCTGCGCCGCTTGCGTCTATGACGCGGCGGCGAAGCAGGAGCTTGGCCGTTCGGTGCTCGATCTCGGCAAGGGCCATGCCGAGCAGCTGATGGCGGTCATCGCCGAAGCGCTGAAGGCAAGTGCAACCGACTATGCCGGTCTTAGCGCCATCGCCGTTTCCGTCGGCCCGGGTTCCTTCACTGGTCTGCGCGTCGGCGTCTCGACCGCGCGTGGCCTGGCGCTGGCGTTGCAGATCCCCGCGATCGGGGTGACGACGCTCGAGGCGCTGGCCGCTGAAGCAGCGGCGGCATTTCCCGGCCGCGCCGTGCTGGCGGCGCTCGATGCAGGCCGCGAGGAAATCCATGCCGCCCTCTACGATGAAATGTCGGCTTTGACTTACGGTCCGGCTGTGGCCACACTGGCTGACGTCGTGGCGATGGCGACGGAACATTCTTCGGTGCTTGCCGGTACCGCGGCGGCGCTGATCGTCGCATCGGCGGGGGGCGGCTTCGATATCGGCCATCGGACAGCCACGGCGGACATTGTCACCTACGCCGGCCTGGCTGCCGCCAAGGGTCCGGGCGAAAGGCCAAAACCGCTTTACTTGCGCGGCGCCGACGCCAAGCCGCAGGCCGGATTTATACTAGCAAGGCTCAGACCATGATCCCGAAAAGTCGATGTCGGTTCTCTCGGACAAACGGGAAACCGTTTTGTCCAGAGATCATGGTCAAACAAGAAAACGAAAATTAATGCGCATACCTTTTCTCCAACCACGCCGCCGGGACTATGCGCTCGAGCCGCTGAAGATCGCCGACAGCCCGGCGGTCTCGCTGCTGCATCGCGAGGACTTTGTGCGCCCATGGACGGATGGCGAATTCGCCGCCTTGCTCGAACAGGACACCGTATTCGGCTATGCCGCGCGCGAAACCGGACAGGGCTCCAAGCCGCCCGTCGGTTTCGTGCTGGCGAGGCTCGCGGCCGGCGAAGGCGAGATACTGACCGTCGCGGTGGCGCGATCGCACCGCCGGCAAGGGCTGGGCTGGCAATTGATGGACGCGGTGTTGCGCGAACTGCACGCGCAGCGTGCCGAAGCGCTGTTCCTGGAGGTCGACGAGACCAATGTCGCGGCGATCGCGCTCTATCGGCGGCTGGGCTTCCGCGAGGTCGGGAAGCGACCGAATTACTACAAGTCGCCAGAAAACGGACCGACCGGCGCGCTTGTCATGCGCCGCGATCTTCGCTAGCCAGAGGCCGGGATAGGGCGATGATCAAGAAAATCAGGATTTTCCTGGCGCTGGGCCTCGTTGTCGCCGGTTCGCTGGTCCTCGTGCCCTTGCAGATACTGTCGATGAAGACCGGCTGGTGGCCGGAAACCTTCATCCTCAAGATATGGCACAGGCTGATCATCCGGGCGCTCGGCATGCGCATCCATGTCAAGGGAACGCTATCGGCCGAGCGTCCTTTGCTTGTGGCATCCAATCACATCTCGTGGACCGACATCATGGTGCTCGGCTCATTTGCCGACGTGAAATTCATCGCCAGAGCCGATATGGAAGGCTGGCCGCTGATCGGCATGCTGTCGAAGCTGCAGCGCACCGTGTTCATCGAGCGTGAGCGCAAGCGGTCCTCGGGCGACCAGGCAAGCGAGATCGCCAGCCGCATGGCCAAAGGCGACGCCATGGTGCTGTTCGCCGAGGGCTCGACAGGCGACGGCAACATCGTCCTGCCGTTCAAGAGCACGCTGTTTGGCGCCGCGTCGATGGCGATTTCGGAAGGTGCGGCCGAGCAGGTCTTCATCCAGCCGGTGGCGATTGCCTATACCCGCCTGCATGGCGTGCCGCTCGGCCGACGCCACCGCCCGCTTGCAGCCTGGATCGGCGATGAGGATTTGATGCCGCATCTCAAGGTGTTGCTGGCGGAGGGGGCCCTCGACGTCGAGGTGCATTTCGGCGAGGCGATTGCTTTTTCCAAGGGTTCGAACCGCAAGGAAACGTCGAAACTGATGGAAAGTCAGGTGCGCCGGATGATGCAGGCAGCGCTTGCCGATCCGCGCCCGAGCCGCTAGCCCCGGCCGCGCCCGCGGGCGCATGCCGAGAATGGTCTGTTTTTTGTCACGGAAAGGCGTTAGAAGCCGCCAGATGGACTTGAACACGATCGAAAGCGACGACATCCGCACCGCGGCCGGACAGCCGGAGGTGCTTTCAACGGCAGCGAAAAAAGTCTTCATCAAGACCTATGGCTGCCAGATGAACGTCTATGATTCACAGCGTATGAGCGATGCGCTCGCCGCCGATGGCTATTCCGCGACCGATGCCATCGGCGAGGCCGACCTGGTGTTGCTCAACACTTGCCATATCAGGGAGAAGGCGGCGGAAAAGGTCTATTCCGAGCTCGGCCGTATCCGCGATATGAAGGCCGAACGCGCCTTGGCCGGCCGCGAGATGCTGGTCGGCGTCGCCGGCTGCGTGGCGCAGGCCGAAGGCGCCGAGATCCTCCGCCGTTCGCCGGCCGTCGACCTGGTCATCGGCCCGCAGACCTATCACCGGCTCCCCGATGTGCTGGCGCGGGTGCGCGGCGGCGAGAAGATCGTCGAGACCGACTACGCCATCGAGGACAAGTTCGAATACCTGCCGCAGCCGAAGCGCGCCGAGGTCATCAAGCGCGGCGTCACCGCCTTCCTCACCGTGCAGGAAGGCTGCGACAAATTCTGCACCTTCTGCGTCGTGCCCTACACCAGAGGCTCGGAAGTCTCGCGGCCGGTGGCACAGATCGTCGCGGAGGCTGAGCGCCTGGCGGAAGCCGGCGTGCGCGAAGTGACGCTGCTTGGCCAGAACGTCAATGCCTGGCATGGCCGCGGCGAAAACGGCGAGGAATGGGGCCTTGGCCGCCTGCTGTTCAGGCTGGCCGAAATTCCCGGCCTGGCGCGGCTGCGCTACACCACCAGCCACCCGCGCGACATGGATGACGAACTCATCGCCGCCCACCGCGATCTGCCGGCGTTGATGCCCTATCTGCATCTGCCGGTGCAATCAGGTTCCGATCGCATCCTCAAGGCGATGAACCGCCGGCATACGGCCAAGGATTATCTGGCGCTGCTCGACCGCATCCGCACTGCCCGGCCTGACATAGCGCTTTCAGGCGACTTCATTGTCGGCTTCCCCGGCGAGACCGAAGCGGATTTCGAGGCGACCATGGAACTGGTGCGTCAGGTGAGCTACGCTTCGGCCTTCTCGTTCAAATATTCGCCGCGTCCCGGCACGCCGGGCGCTGAAATGCCCGATCATGTGCCGGAAACCGTCAAGGACGAGCGTCTGCAGCGGCTGCAGGCCCTGCTTGTGAAACAGCAGCAGGATTTCGGCTTGAGCCTCGTCGGCAGCACCATCGACACGCTGATCGAGAAGCCCGGCCGACAGGCCGGCCAGAAGGTCGGCCGCTCGCCGTGGCTGCAGCCGGTTATTGTTGATGAAAAGGCCGGCGAAATCGGTGACATTATCCAGGTGCGAATCACGAAGACGGGCTACAACAGCCTGTTCGCCGAATTGGCCTGAGGGTCTCGGCAGATAAGGAGAGACGGTTGAGCGCTGCGGAAGTGAAGAATCTGCCCCAGACCACTGCATCCGGGGCTTCTGATATGGCGCATATCGTTCTGACTTTCGACAACAACAAGCTTGCCAGCGCCCTTTACGGTCAGTTCGACGAAAACCTCGCCAGGCTCGAGCAGAAGCTCGGCGTCGACATCCGCTCGCGCGGCAACCAGCTGACCATCAAGGGTTCGGCGTCAGCCGCCGAGCAGGCGCGCCGCGCCCTGGACAACCTCTACGGCATTCTCCAGAAGGGCGTCGATATCGGCCAGTCCGACGTCGATGGCGCCGTGCGCATGGCAATCGCCGCCGACGATCAGCTGACGTTGCCGACGCTGGAGCGCAAGGGCAAGGTCTCAGCCGCCCAGATCGCCACCCGCAAGAAGACGATCTATGCCCGATCGCTCAACCAGGACGCCTATATGCGGGCGCTGGAGCGGTCGGAACTGGTGTTCGGCATCGGTCCGGCCGGCACCGGCAAGACCTATCTCGCGGTGGCGCATGCGGCGATGCTGCTCGAGCGCGGCATGGTCGAGCGCATCATTCTGTCGCGGCCGGCGGTCGAGGCCGGCGAGCGGCTCGGCTTCCTGCCGGGCGACATGAAGGAAAAGGTCGATCCCTATCTGCGGCCGCTCTATGACGCGCTTTACGACATGATGCCGGCCGACAAGGTCGAGCGCGCCATTGCCGCCGAAGTGATCGAGATCGCGCCGCTCGCCTTCATGCGTGGCCGCACGCTGGCGCACGCCGCGGTCATCCTCGACGAGGCGCAGAACACCACGCCGATGCAGATGAAGATGTTCCTGACCCGTCTCGGCGAGAACTCGCGCATGATCGTCACCGGCGATCCCACCCAGATCGACCTTCCCTCGAACACCAAATCAGGCCTGGTCGAAGCCTTGCGCGTGCTGGACGGCGTGGCAGGGGCGGTCACCGTGCGCTTCAACGATGGCGACGTCGTTCGCCATCCGCTGGTGGCGGAAATCGTCAGGGCCTATGACCGGGATGCCAAACTGGCGCGCGGCCTCGGCGCCGAGAATTGATTTTGACGATGCGGCTTCATGCCTGAGGACAAGATATCCGGCGACGGGGCGCTTCCCGTCGACATCGATATATTTGTCGAAGCGGGCGAATGGCCCGATGAGGCAAACCTGACGCGGCTGGTCGATCGCGCCGTCGCGGCTGCCTTTGCCGAGACCGGCGTGGCGGGCCGTTCCGAACTCAGCCTCGTTTTTTCCGACGATGCCCATATCCGGACCCTCAACGCCGGTTGGCGCGGCAAGGACAAACCGACCAACGTCTTGTCTTTCCCGGCTTTTCCGTTGCTGCAAGGGGCCCCGCTGCCGCCGATGCTGGGCGATATCGTGCTGGCCGCAGAGACGGTCGCGCGTGAAGCGGCACTGGAAGACAAGCCTGTCGAGAACCATATCACCCATCTCGTCATCCATGGCCTGCTGCACTTGCTGGGCTACGATCACGAGACCGACGCCGGGGCCGAGGCGATGGAAGCCATCGAACGTGCTGCGCTCGCAAGGCTTGCCATTCCCGATCCCTACGCGTAACTACTTCTGACCAATTGACCGGACGACGATGAACGACAAACCAGAGACTGCCGCCCGCCCCGACGCCGGCAGTGCGACCAAGGCTTCCGATAAGTCGGAAGAGGGATCAAGTCCGAGTACCGTTACCTCTGGTGCTGCCAGCACCGGCAGCGTTGCCAGCGAAATATCGCCCGCCGGTCCCTCCCTGTTCGACCGCGTTCTGGGCCTGTTTAGGCAACGCAACGGAACCAGCCTGCGTGAGGAAATTGCCGACGCGCTTGCCGAAACGACGAGCGACGCCGGGGCCTTCTCGCCCGGCGAACGCGCCATGCTCAACAACATCCTGCGGCTGCGCGAGGTGCGCGTCGAGGACGTCATGGTGCCGCGCGCCGACATCCAGGGGGTCGAAATCACGACGACGCTCGGCGACCTCCTGGGCACCTTCGAACAATCCGGCCATTCGCGCATGCCGGTCTATTCCGAGACGCTCGATGATCCGCGCGGCATGGTCCACATCCGTGACGTACTGGCTCACATCACCAAGATCGCGCGCGTCAAAAAGGGCCGCACGACCAGGAAAACCCCCGCCGCCACGGTTCTCGATCTCGCACAGGTCGACCTCGCGCGCACCATTGGCGATCTCAATCTGATCCGCCCGGTGCTGTTCGTGCCGCCGTCGATGCTTGCCTCCGACCTGATGGGCCGCATGCAGACGACGCGCACGCAGATGGCGCTTGTCATCGACGAATATGGCGGCACCGACGGCCTTGCCTCGCTCGAGGACATCGTCGAGATGGTGGTCGGCGACATCGAGGACGAGCATGACGATGATGAGCCGATGATCACCCAGAGCGGTGACGGCGTGTTCATCGTCGACGGCAAGGCCGAGATCGACGATGTCGCCAAGATGATCGGCGGGGATTTCGCCGCCGGCGAACATGGCGAATATGTCGACACCATAGGCGGCATGATCTTCAATACGCTTGGCCGCGTCCCGGCTCGCGGCGAGGTGGTTCAAGCCATTCCCGGCTTCGAATTCCATGTGCTGGATGCCGATCCACGCCGCGTCAAGCGCGTGCGCATCGTACAGAGCCAGAAGGGCGAGCGCCGCCGGCGCGCCACGGCCCGTGCCGAACAGGCGTGAGCGTTTCGCTCGCCCGGTGACGGTCGACGACCCATTCAAGCGCGCAAGCCTGGGCTCCGGCGTGTTCTACAAGGATCCTCGGGCCGCGCTGGACTGGCTTGAGGCGGCCTTCGGCTTCGAGCGCAGCATGGTGGTCAGTGATGCCGAGGCAAAGCTCGTCCATTCCGAGATGCGGTTTGGCGACGGCCACATCATCGTCGATTCCGAATGGATCGATTACGTCGCCAGCCCGGCTTCGGTCGCCGGCAAGAACACGCAGTCGGTCCTTGTCAAGCTGAAGGACGGTCTGGATGCTCATTGCGAGCGTGCCAGGGCCAAGGGTGCCGAGATCGTCCAGGAGCCGGCGGATCAGTTCTATGGCGAACGCCAGTATCGGGCGCGCGATCCCGAGGGCCATGTCTGGACCTTCACGCAGACCATCCGTTCGGTTCCGCGCGAGGAGGCCGAACGGCTGGGCGGCGTTCAAATCGACGGCTGGCACCGGTAGAGTGGTGACCGGAGCTTACATCGCGGCCTGCCATCCGGCGTTTGGCCCGCGGACCGTGGCCTGTTAAATCTTGCGTCCTGATTCGCGCGACTCGGAAGTATGCATGGTGCGCCTTGCCGGCCGGATAATTCTGCTTTGGGGTTGGCGGCGCGCGCTCGTGGCGTTTATCGCAGGTGCGTTTGCCGTGCTTGGCCAGGCGCCCTACGATTTCTTCGCCGCCTGTTTCATCTCGTTTCCCGTGCTGGTCTGGCTGCTCGACGGCGCCACCGGCGAAGCCTCCGGCAGCCTGTTCCGTCGCTTGCGACCGGCCTTCGCCGTCGGCTGGTGGTTCGGCTTTGGCTATTTCCTTGCCGGCCTCTGGTGGATCGGCTCGGCCCTGCTGGTCGAGGCCGACAGCTTTGCCTGGGCGCTTCCCTTCGCGGCGGTCGGCATTCCCTTCGCACTCGCCTTTTTCTACGGCTTTGCGGCCATGGTTGCCCGGCTCTTGTGGAGCAGCGACATCGGCCGCATCGCTGCCCTTGCCTTCGGCTTCGGGCTGGCGGAGTGGCTGCGCGACTTCCTGTTCACCGGTTTCCCCTGGAATGCCATCGGCTACGCGGCCATGCCCGTGCCGCTACTGATGCAAAGCATCTCGGTGACCGGCATGATCGGCATGAACGCGCTCGCGGTGTTCGTCTTCGCGCTGCCGGCGCTGCTGGCGACGCGTCGGCATCTGCGTCTCGGCGCCGGGCTGTTTGCCATGCTCGCCGCCGCCCATGTCGGCTTCGGCTATGTCAGGCTTGCCGCTCCCGAACCGCCGGCGGCGCACAGCCTGGACGTCCGCATCGTCCAGCCGGCCGTGGACCTGTCGGAAAAGTGGGACGCCTCGGTGCGCGACCGCATCTTCGCAACATTGGTGGGGCTGTCGGCCAAGGCGCCGGACCCGGGGCACGGCAAGCCGCAACTGATCCTGTGGCCCGAAACCTCGGTGCCGTTCCTCTTCACGGAGCGTCCGGACGCATTGACGGCGCTGGGCGACATGCTGGCACCCGGCCAGATGCTGATCGCCGGCGTCGTCCGCGAGGAAGGCGGCTCGGCCGCGAATGCCGACAGCCGCTACTATAACTCCGTGGTCGCGATAGACGACAAGGGTGAAATCTCCGATGCTGTCGACAAGGTTCACCTTGTGCCGTTCGGCGAATATCTGCCTTTCTCCGATCTGCTCGAGCGTTTCGGCATCGAGCAACTGGTTGCCGGGCCGATGAGTTTTGCGGCCGGAAACGAGCGGCACGCCATCACGCTGCCCGACGGCATCCGTGCATTGCCATTTATCTGCTATGAGGTGATCTTTCCCGATCTTGTGGCAGTTGACGCTACGTCAGCACAGCTTATTGTGAACGTTACCAATGATGCGTGGTTCGGCGACACGCCGGGTCCGTATCAGCATTTCAGGCAGGCCCAGATCCGTGCGGTGGAGAATGGATTGCCATTGTTGCGTGCGGCCAACAACGGCATCTCGGCCGTGGTTGATCCGCGCGGGCGTATTGTCGACGCGCTGGCGATCGACGCCCGCGGCGCCATCGATGCCCATGTGCCGATTTCCGAACAGGCGGTTATCTCTCCTGGCCAACGACGCGTTAACGGAATGCTGATCATGTTGCTGTTTGCCATTGCGGCCGCAATTTTGAGCGTAAGGCAGAGGCTACGGGTGAATTGACAGCCAACACATTAGAAACTCATACTGTAAGCGCCTGATATTTCTCGAAGTCGGTTGATCGTTCTGTTGGGGCAGTTGCCTCCGGCTTCGTTTGGGCAGGAAAAAATAGAAAAGCCGAAAAAATTCGGCGAGGAAAAAATGACAGAAGACAACAAGAAAAAACCGAATCCGATCGATATCCATGTCGGCAGTCGCATCCGGCTTCGCCGCAACATGCTTGGAATGAGCCAGGAAAAGCTGGGAGAAAACCTCGGCATCACATTTCAACAGATTCAGAAATATGAAAAGGGCACCAACCGCGTCGGCGCCAGCCGTCTGCAGGCGATCGCGTCCATCCTAGGCGTGCCTGTCGCCTTCTTTTTCGAGGATGCGCCCGGCCAGGAGGCCGTGGCGGGCCGTGGATTTGCCGAGGATGCGTCGATGGCCTTCGCCGTCGAATTCTGCGGCAGTCCCGAAGGACTTCAGCTCAACCGGGCCTTTGTCAAGATCGCCGACGCCAAGGTGCGCCGCAGGATCATAGACCTGATCAAGTCCCTCTCGACCGACGATGCCGACTGATCCGCAATTACGCTTGGACCGGCGGCGCCCTGCCGCCGGTGGCACAAGATAACTGCATCGACATTCATGCCAGAACCGAAGCATCGCTTGACGAGCGGCGCTTCGCCCCGCTAACACGTGGCGCGCCAAAATCGGCAGCCTGCCGATCGTTTTTCAAGAGGGGACACCCGTGACGCGGCAGAACTACTTCTTTACCTCGGAATCCGTTGCCGAGGGCCATCCCGACAAAGTCTGTGACCGGATCTCCGACGAGATCGTCGATCTGGTCTATCGCGAAGCCAAGAAGACCGGCATGGACCCGTGGAAAGTCCGTGTCGCCTGCGAGACGCTTGCGACAACCAACCGCGTCGTCATCGCCGGCGAGGTGCGCGTCCCCGAGACGCTGCTGAAGAAGGACAAGGCTGGCAACATCCTCACGGATGCCGCCGGCCATCCGGTCGTCAATCCGGCCAAGTTCAAGTCGGTCGCCCGCAAGGCGATCCGCGAAATCGGCTATGAGCAGGCCGGCTTCCACTGGAAAACGGCGAAGATCGAGGTCCTGCTGCACGGTCAGTCGCCCGATATCGGCCAGGGCGTCGACAACGCCTCCGACCGTCAGGGCGAAGAAGGTGCCGGCGACCAGGGCATCATGTTCGGCTATGCCTGCCGCGAGACGCCGGATCTGATGCCGGCGCCAATCTACTACAGCCACAAGATCCTCGAACTGCTGGCAGCTGCCCGTCACGAAGGCAGCGGTGAAGCCGGCAAGCTCGGGCCAGACGCCAAGAGCCAGGTCACCGTTCGCTACGTCGACGGCAAGGCCGCCGAGGCGACGCAGATCGTGCTGTCCACGCAGCATCTCGATGCGAGCTGGGATTCGAAGAAGGTCCGCAAGGTCGTCGAACCCTATATCCGCGAGGCCTTGGGCGAGCTGAAGATCGCCGACAACTGCATGTGGTACATCAACCCGACGGGCAAGTTCGTCATCGGCGGGCCGGACGGTGACGCCGGCCTGACCGGCCGCAAGATCATCGTCGACACCTATGGTGGTGCCGCACCGCATGGCGGCGGCGCCTTCTCCGGCAAGGACACCACCAAGGTCGATCGTTCGGCGGCCTATGCGGCACGCTATCTGGCCAAGAATGTCGTGGCGGCGAAACTCGCCGACCGCTGCACCATCCAGCTTTCCTACGCCATCGGCGTTGCCCAGCCGCTGTCGGTCTATGTCGACCTGCACGGTACCGGCAAGGTCGACGAGGCAAAGCTGGAGGAGGCGCTGCGCAGCGTGATGGATCTGTCGCCATCCGGCATCCGCCGCCATCTCGATCTCAACAAGCCGATCTACGCCAAGACGTCGTCCTACGGCCATTTCGGCCGCAAGGCCGGCCGCGACGGGTCTTTCTCCTGGGAGAAGACCGACCTCGCCAAGGCGCTCAAGGACGCGGTCGCCGCCTGATAGCGACGCCGCAAAGTACCGCCATGGATCCGAAGGACAGACCAAGCCGCGCGACCGAAGCCTTCTTCGGTCGCCGGCGCGGCAAGACCATGCGCCCGCAGCAGGCGGCGGCACTGGAAAGCGGTTTCGGCACATATCGGCTCGATCTGACGGCTGAACCGCCCGCCGATCTGCACGCTCTGTTTGAGGCGGATATTTCGGCGGTTCGCCTCGAGATAGGCTTCGGCGGCGGCGAACATCTGCTGCATCGCGCGACCGAAGCGCCGACGGTCGGCTTTATCGGCGTCGAGCCCTTCGTCAACGGCATGGCCAAGATGATGATGGCGGTGCGGGAGAAACCGCTCGCCAATCTGAGGGTTTATGACGACGATGCCACCCGGCTGCTGGATTGGCTGCCGCAAGCCTCGCTCGACGGTATCGACCTGCTCTATCCCGATCCCTGGCCGAAGAAGAAACACTGGAAGCGGCGTTTCGTCAGTCCGGTCAATCTCGAGCGCTTCGCGCGGGTGCTGAAGCCGGGTTCAAAATTCCGCTTCGCATCCGATATCGACACGTATGTCAACTGGACCCTGCTGCATTGCCGTGCGCATGTCGCGTTCGCGTGGCAGGCTTCGGAGGCTGCGGATTGGCACCGGCCCTATGATGGCTGGCCGGGCACCCGTTACGAGGCGAAGGCCATTCGTGAGGGCCGGCGGCCGGCCTATCTCACTTTTGTCAGAACATAGGCGCGCTCACGCCCACTAGCCTCCGGCCGTTGCGAAGGCGGGTGTCGTCCACTCGCCCGATTCAGAAACGACCGATCCTGTTGAATACAGCCGGATCCATTCCGAGCTTGCGCAGGTCGTCAGCGCGCGGCTTGCGGCCTGCTTCCACGGCACGCGAGGCAGCGACCGCGCTGCCAAATGTCGTGAAGAGCTCGCCTATGGCGGATAAAATCTTGCGGTTGGTCATGGTCATGCCCCTTCGGTGCTGTGTCGTGCAAATCTTGTGCGATGTGATATAAGTGGGGATGCAGCGGCACGGCTCGCAGGGGTTTCGCCGCATGGAGGCCATGCGTCTGGCGCAACGCTGGCGCCGTCACGGCTTTTGTGCGGCCCGCACGGCGGGCTTGAAACACCGGCCACGATCGTTTATATCAACCTCAAATTCTTGGTCGGTATGACGAAGAGTGGGTCCACCCGGTCCCGCTCTTTTTTATTACCCGCCGATGACTTCGGAATAGAGCGACAGGATCTCAATGACTGCAACGGCAAGCGAGGGCGACGATCGCATCATCCGCGAAAGCGGCATCGATGCGCGCATCGCGCTGATCGTCCAGCCGGTTCTGCGCGGCATCGGCTTCCGCCTCGTGCGGGTGCATCTGTCGGGCCAGAACGGGCTGACGTTGCAGATCATGGCCGAGCGCGAGGACGGAACCATGACCGTCGAGGATTGCGAAGAGGTCAGCCGCGCGGTGTCGCCGGCGCTCGACGTCGACGATCCGATCGAAAAGGCCTATCACCTTGAGGTCTCGTCGCCCGGCATCGACCGGCCGCTGGTCCGCAGATCGGATTTCACGACCTGGACGGGTCATCTGGTCAAGATGGAAACATCGATCGTCGTTGCCGATCGCAAGCGGTTCAAGGGCAAGATCATCGAGGCCGGCGAAGACGATGTGCTGATCGAGCGCGAAAAGGCAGCCTATGGCGAGGAGCCGACGGTGCGTGTCCCTTATGACGCGATTTCCGAAACGCGCCTGATCCTGACCGACGATCTCATCCGCGATGCCTTGTCGAAGGACAACAGGGCGCGCAAGGAAGCAAAAAAACGTCGCGGCGAACCGGACGACGATGAGTCGGGTACGGAAGCGGACGCCACGGAAGAACACGAACAGGAACTATGATTGAGCTGCCGGGCGCGAAGGTCCGGCAAACAGGCTCGGGAGAAAAACTATGGTTGTAAGCGCCAACAGACTTGAACTGCTGCAGATCGCCGACGCGGTCGCGCGCGAAAAGTCGATCGACAAGTCGATCGTCATCGCCGCCATGGCCGATGCGATCCAGAAGGCGGCGCGTTCGCGTTACGGCCAGGAGACCAACATCCGCGCCGACATCAACCCGAACACCGGCGAGATGAAGCTGCAGCGGCTGATGGAAGTGGTCGAGAAGGTCGATGACTACGCCACGCAGATCGCCATTTCCTCGGCCCGCGAGCGCAATCCGGACGCCCAGCTCGGCGACTTCATCGCCGAACAGCTGCCGCCGATGGATTTCGGCCGCATCGCCGCCCAGTCGGCCAAGCAGGTCATCGTGCAGAAGGTGCGCGAGGCCGAGCGCGACCGCCAGTATGACGAATACAAGGACCGCATCGGCGAGATCGTCAACGGCACTGTCAAGCGCGTCGAATACGGCAACGTCATCGTCGATCTCGGCCGCGGCGAGGCGATCATCCGTCGCGACGAACTGATCCCGCGCGAAAACTACAAATACGGCGACCGCGTCCGCGCTTACGTCTACGACGTGCGCCGCGAGCAGCGCGGCCCGCAGATATTCCTGTCGCGCACCCATCCGCAGTTCATGGCCAAGCTGTTCACCATGGAAGTGCCGGAAATCTATGACGGCATCATCGAGATCAAGTCGGTCGCCCGCGACCCCGGCTCGCGCGCCAAGATCGCGGTCATCTCGCGCGACAGCTCGATCGATCCGGTCGGCGCCTGCGTCGGTATGCGCGGCAGCCGCGTCCAGGCCGTCGTCGGGGAATTGCAGGGCGAGAAGATCGACATCATTCCGTGGTCGCCCTCGGCGGCGTCCTTCATCGTCAACGCGCTGCAGCCGGCGGAAGTCGCCAAGGTCGTGCTCGACGAGGATGCCGAACGCATCGAGGTCGTGGTTCCCGACGACCAGCTGTCGCTGGCCATCGGCCGCCGCGGCCAGAACGTGCGGCTTGCTTCGCAACTGACCGGCTGGGATATCGATATCCTGACCGAGGCCGAAGAGTCCGAGCGTCGCCAGAAGGAATTCGTCGAGCGGTCGTCGCTGTTCATGGAAGCCCTCGACGTCGACGAGATGGTCGGCCAGGTGCTCGCCTCCGAAGGTTTCACCAGCGTCGAGGAAGTCGCCTATGTCGATTCCGGCGAGATCGCCTCGATCGACGGCTTCGACGAGGACACCGCTTCGGAAATCCAGACCCGCGCCCGCGAATATCTGGAGAAGATCGAAGCCGAACACGACGACAAGCGCAAGGCCCTCGGCGTCTCGGACGAATTGCGCGAAATCCCTGGCATCACCACCGCCATGATGGTGACGCTCGGCGAGGACGGCGTGAAGACGATCGAGGACTTTGCCGGCTATGCCGCCGACGACCTGACCGGCTGGAAGGAACGCAAGGACGGCGAAACCAAGGTATTCCCCGGCGTGCTGGCCAATCATGGCGTGACACGCGCCGATGCCGAACAGATGGTTCTGGCCGCCCGCCTTAAGGCTGGATGGATCACCGAAGACGAGCTTGCGGCCGAAGAAGAATCGGCTGACGAAGCCGTTGGTGCGTGAGGTGAAACCGCATCGCACCGAACCCGCCCTTGGACGAGATGAACGATCGCACCTGCATCGTCACCCGCAGACAGGCCGAACCGGATGATCTGATCCGGTTCGTCGTCGGCCCGGATTCGGCCGTCGTTCCCGACATCAAGAGAAATTTGCCCGGCCGAGGTTGCTGGGTGAGCGCCGACCGCCTACATATCGACAAGGCTGCGGCGAAGAACCTTTTCGCTCGCGCCTTCAAGGCACAGGTGGCCGTGCCGCCCGATCTTGGCGGCATGGTCGACGGGTTGCTTTCCAGATACGCTCTGGGCATGCTTGGTCTTGCCCGCAAGGCAGGCGCGATTGCGCTGGGCGCCACCAAGGTCGAGAGCGCTGTGCGCGGCGGATTGGCGCTTTTCGTGCTTCACGCGACCGAAGCGTCCGACGACGGTGTACGCAAGATCAGCCAGGCACGACGGGCGACAGTCCATCTCGGCGGCCCCGCAATCCTTGCCTACAAACTTTTCTCCGAGGCCGAGTTGAGCTTGGCATTGGGGGGTACAAATGTGATACATGCTGCCGTTCTCGCGGGAGACGCGGGCAGGGCGGTCCAGAAGCGCATGGTTGCGCTCGACCGGTATCGGGGCGGTTCCCCGGACGATCTGGCAATGCTTGCGGCTGTTGCTGACGAAGATGATGCCGCAGAGGATATGGAATGAACGATACGAAATCGGGTGACGACAATACGCTGAGTGTGACGCCGAAGAAGACCTTGACGCTGAAGCGCCCCGGTATGGAACAGGGCACTGTGCGCCAGAACTTCTCGCACGGCCGCACCAAGCAGGTCGTCGTCGAAACCAAGAAGCGCAAGTTCTCGATGCCCGGCGACAAGCCGGAGCCGGTTGCCGCTCCCGTCTTCACACCGAAGCCGGCGGTCGTGGCCGCACCCGCCGTCGTTCAGGAAGCGCCGAAGGCGCCACCACCCGCGCCGCCGGCCCCGGTCGAGCGCGGCGGCATGGTGCTGAACGAACTGTCGCGCAGTGAAATGGAAGCACGCCGCAGGGCGCTCGAGGGCTCGAAGGTTCGCGAGGTCGAAGACCGTCAGCGCGCCGCCGAGGATGCCAAGCGCCGCGCCGAGGATGAAGAGCGCCGCAAGCGCGAACGTGATGAATCCGCGCGCCGCCAGGCCGAGGAAGAGGCGCGGTTGCAGACCGAGGCCGAGTCCCGCCGTCGGGCCGAGGAAGAGGCGCGCCGCCGCGCGCCGCTGACCGCCGAACTTGCGACGGTCGACGACGAAGAACAGGCCAAGCCGAAGCGGACTGGTGCCGGTGCTCCGGTGCGCCGTCCGGTCACGCCCGAAGTGGCGCGTCCGGCCAAGCCGACCAAGAGCGAGGAAGACCGCCGCCGCGGCAAGCTGACGCTGAATTCAGCATTGTCCGACGAAGATGCGCGAGCCCGTTCGCTGTCGTCGATGCGTCGCCGCCAGGAAAAATTCAAGCGCGCGATGCACAATGAGCCTCGCGAGAAAGTCATGCGCGAAGTGATCCTGCCAGAGACGATTACCATTCAGGAACTGGCGCAACGCATGTCCGAGCGTGCGGTCGACCTGGTCAAGTTCTTCATGAAGCAGGGCCAGATCCTGAAGCCGGGCGACGTCATCGACGCCGACACGGCCGAACTGGTTGCCACCGAATTCGGCCATACGGTTCGCCGCGTCGCCGAATCCGACATCGAGGAAGGCCTCTTCAACATCGCCGACAATGCCGAGGACCTGGTGTCGCGTCCGCCTGTCGTGACGATCATGGGTCACGTCGATCACGGCAAGACCTCGCTGCTCGATGCCATCCGCAACGCCAACGTGGTCTCCGGCGAAGCCGGCGGCATCACCCAGCATATCGGCGCCTACCAGGTCGAGAAGGGCGGTCACAAGATCACCTTCATCGACACCCCCGGTCACGCCGCCTTCACGGCGATGCGTGCTCGTGGCGCCCAGGCGACCGACATTGCCATCCTGGTGGTCGCGGCCGACGACAGCGTCATGCCGCAGACGATCGAATCGATCAGCCATGCCAAGGCGGCCGGCGTTCCGATCATCGTGGCGATCAACAAGATCGACAAGCATGACGCCGATCCGCAGAAAGTCCGCTCCGAACTGCTGCGCCACGAGGTCTTCGTCGAATCCATGGGCGGTGAAGTTCTGGACGTCGAAGTGTCGGCGACCAAGGGCACCAATCTCGACAAGCTGCTCGAGGCGATCCTGCTGCAGGCCGAAATTCTCGACCTGAAGGCCAATCCGGATCGTACCGCCGAGGGCGTCGTCATCGAGGCCCAGCTCGACAAGGGCCGTGGCCCCGTCGCCACCGTTCTGGTGCAGACCGGCACGCTGATGCCGGGCGATATCCTTGTTGCCGGCAACGAATGGGGCCGGGTGCGCGCGCTGGTCAACGATCGTGGCGCGCAGATCAAGGAAGCGCCGCCGGCGATGCCCGTGGAGGTGCTTGGTCTGCAGGGTACACCGCAGGCCGGCGACCGCTTCGCCGTGGTCAACAACGAGGCCCGCGCCCGCGAAATCACCGAATATCGCCAGCGTCTGGCGCGCGAGAAGGCGGTTGCCAAGCATGCCGGCCAGCGCGGTTCGCTCGAGCAGATGATGTCGCAGTTGCAGACGAGCGGGTTGAAGGAATTCCCGCTGGTCATCAAGGGCGACGTGCAGGGCTCGATCGAGGCGATCAACGCGGCGCTGGACAAGCTCGGCACCGACGAAGTGCGTGCGCGCATCGTCCATGCCGGCGCCGGCGCCATCACCGAAAGCGACGTGTCGCTGGCGGAGACTTCGGGTGCCGCGATCATCGGCTTCAATGTCCGCGCCAACGTCCAGGCGCGTGCCGCCGCGGCGGCCGCGGGCATCGAGATCCGCTACTACTCGATCATCTACAACCTCGTCGATGACGTGAAGGCGGCTCTATCGGGCCTTCTGTCGCCGGAGCGTCGCGAGACCTTCATCGGCAACGCGCAGATCCTCGAAATCTTCGACATCACCAAGGTCGGCAAGATCGCCGGCTGCCGTGTCACCGAAGGCAAGGTCGAGCGTGGTGCGGGCGTGCGCCTGATCCGCGACAACGTCGTCATCCACGAGGGCACGCTGAAGACCCTGAAGCGCTTCAAGGACGAAGTTTCGGAAGTCCCCGGCGGCCAGGAATGCGGCATGGCCTTCCAGAACTACGAGGATATGCGCGTCGGTGACGTCATCGAGTGCTTCCGCGTCGAGATGGTGACCCGGACGCTCTGAGTTCGAGTGACTTGTCCATACCGGGCGGTGGTCGAAAGGCCGCCGCCCAAGGTCTATTGAGAATGGCCCATATGAGACATGCGGCACGGTCCCATCCCGCGCCCCACGCTTTCAGGATCGAGAAAAATGCCCCGTCCAACCGCATCCAGCCCATCCCAGCGCATGCTGCGCGTCGCCGAACAGGTTCGCCATGCGCTGTCCGAGACCTTGCAACGCGGCGAGATCATCGATCCGCTGATCGAGAACACCGTGGTCTCGGTCTCGGAAGTGCGCATGTCGCCCGACCTGAAGGTCGCCACCGCTTTCGTCTCGCCGCTCGGCGCCAAGGATACCGATGCGGTGGTCGAGGCGCTGAACAAGCATGCGAAGTTCGTCCGTGGCCGTGTCTCGGGCGCATTGCGGCAGATGAAGTTCATGCCGGAGTTCCGCTTCAAGCTCGACACCTCCTTTGACAATTTCGCCAGGATCAACGACCTGTTGAAGTCGCCCGAGGTGGCGCGCGATCTGGGTCCTGAAGACCAGGACAAAGACGACAACAAGGACACCGAATAGTGGCGCGTCGCGGCAAGAAGAAAGGCCGGCCGATCTCGGGCTGGCTGATCCTGGACAAGCCGGTCGGCATGGGCTCGACCGAGGCCGTCTCCAAGATCAAATGGCTGTTCCAGGCGGAAAAGGCAGGCCATGCCGGCACGCTCGACCCGCTCGCCTCCGGCATGCTGCCGATCGCGCTTGGCGAGGCCACCAAGACCGTGCCTTACGTGCAGGACGGCGCCAAGATCTATCGCTTTACCGTGGCGTGGGGGCAGGAGCGCTCCACCGATGATCTCGAGGGTCCGGTGACGAAGGAGTCCGATCTGCGTCCGTCGGAGGCCGAGGTGCTTGCCCTGCTGCCGAAATACACCGGCATCATCATGCAGACGCCGCCACAATTCTCGGCCATCAAGATCGCGGGCGAGCGCGCCTATGATCTGGCCCGCGATGGCGCGACAGTCGATATTCCACCTCGCGAGGTCGAGATCGGCCGGCTCGATATTGTCGGGCACAACGCCGATCATACGGTTTTCGAGGTCGAATGCGGCAAGGGCACTTACGTGCGCTCGCTGGCCCGCGACATGGGCCGCGACCTCGGCTGTTTCGGCCATATTTCAGAATTGCGCCGGGTCGAGGTCGAGCCGTTCACGCCGGAGGATTTCGTCACCATCGCCGAGCTGGAAGCCGCTCGTTTCGGCGTGCGGGATGAAGACAGCTCGGAGGCGACGGATGTCGCCGACACGGCAGAAGCCTCCGGCATGACAGAAGCCATTGACGCGAGAGAAGCCGCTGGCGCGGTGGAAGCGCCAATCGACTTCGACGCCATCGATGCGCTTCTGGTCGATACGGCGGCCGCCCTCGACTGCCTGCCGCAGGTCGCCATCAGCGACGATGCGGCGACCAAGATCCGCCTTGGCAATCCAGTCATCATCCGTGGCCGCGACGCGCCGGTGGAAGCCGAGGAAGCCTGCGCCACGGCGCGCGGCAAGCTGGTCGCCATCGGTGCCATCGAGCAAGGCATGTTCAAGCCCAAGCGGGTCTTTGCCGGCTGAGGGCACTCATCTAATGTCCGCGGGATAGCGTTAGAGGGGCTCCATGGCAAAGGCTGAAGCGGTGAAGAAGCGGGCGCCGGTGAGGACGCGGCGGCCGCCGGTCGGTGCATCGCCGGGCACGCTGATCGCCGACCCGGCGGCTCGTCGCTCGGAACTGCGGCTGACCATGATCTCGCCGCAGAAATTCCAGACCATCGAAAACGCCAGCATCGACGACCTCAACACCCATTGCGACAAATGGCCGGTTATCTGGCTCGACTGCACCGGCCTCGCCAATATCCCCCTGATCGAGGAGATCGGCCGCATTTTCAGCCTGCATCCATTGGCGCTGGAGGACGTCGTCAACACCGGCCAGCGGCCGAAAGTCGATTTCTTCGAGGACCATGCCTTCGTCGTCGTCAGGATGATCGACGATGTCACGTCGCACCGCTATGAGCAGATCTCCGTCTTCTTCGGCAATAATTTCGTCGTCACCTTCCAGGAACGTGAAGGCGATCCCTTCGATCCCGTGCGCAAGCGCATCGAGAGTTCGGCGCCCAACCGGTTGCGCGCGCGTGGAGCGGACTATCTCGCCTATGCGCTGGTCGACGCCGTCGTCGACAGTTATTTTCCGCCGATCGAGGCGGCCGGCGAGTTGGTCGACAGCATCGAGGACGAGATGCTGCATTCGCCGGACAAGCATCAGATGCGGCAGCTGCATGAATTGCGGCGCGATGCCAATGTGCTGAAAGGGGTGCTGTGGCCCCTGCGCGACGCGCTGGCGACGCTCATCCGCAACGACGTGCCCTATGTGAAGGCCGAGACCAAGATCTTCCTCAACGACACACTCGACCATTCGCTCAGGCTGATCGAACTGGTCGAAACCCAGCGCGACATGCTGACCGGCCTGATCGAGATGCATCTGTCGCTGAGCCAGGCGCGCACCAACGACGTCATCAGCTATCTCACCATCGTCTCGGTCATCTTCATGCCGCTTACCTTCCTGGTCGGTATCTGGGGCATGAATTTCGATCCAGGGTCTTCGCCCTGGAACATGCCCGAGCTGAAGGCCTACTACGGCTATCCCCTGTCGCTTTTGTTCATGGCGCTTGTCGCGTTCGGGCTGATTGCCTTCTTCAAATGGAAGAAATGGCTCTGACAAGGATAAAACCGGCCATTTTCGATCTGAAAAGCCGGCTTGTGAATTGGGCTGGTATTTTCCGGGGAATTGCACTATATGCGCCGCAGCACAGCGCTAAGACGCTTTGCTTGTACCGGCCCCTGCTGGACGACATCCCGGCTGAGGGCGACCCGTTTCCTCAAACAGATAAGGAAAAACACGATGTCGATTACTGCCGAGCGCAAACAGGAATTGATGGGTGAATTCGCAACCGCCAAGGGCGATACCGGGTCTCCGGAAGTCCAGGTGGCCATCCTTTCCGAGCGCATCAAGAACCTGACCGACCATTTCAAGGACCACAAGAAGGATAACCATTCCCGCCGTGGTCTGCTCGCTCTCGTCTCCCAGCGCCGCAGCCTGCTTGATTATCTCAAGCGCAAGGACGACGCGCGCTACCAGACGTTGATCGAGAAGCTCGGTCTGCGCCGCTGACGAATTGACCGGCGGGCTTTCTTCGGAAAGTCCGCCGGTCGCGCATTCTGCCAGTCGCATCGACTGGCCAGACCCGGTTTCGATCGTGCAGAGGGCACTCGAAACCGCCCATGGACGGTCATGGGGCAGGATTGCAGGACGCTCGTGCGCGCTAGCCGCGCCGAAATTACCCGAGCTTCCCGTTGTCTTGCCCGTGGCTGCCCGAGAAAGGAAGCCAAGGGAAAGGGCATCCGCGCACCGTGAAACGGCGCGGCCCTTTCCTCATATTAAGGACAAGATATGTTCAATCACCACAAAGTGGAAATCGAATGGGGCGGCCGTCCGCTCATCCTCGAAACCGGCAAGATCGCGCGCCAGGCTGATGGCGCGGTGCTCGCCACCTACGGCGAGACCAAGGTTCTCGCCACCGTCGTTTCGATGAAAGAGCCGAAGCCAGGCCTCGATTTCTTCCCGCTGACCGTCAACTACCAGGAAAAGACCTATGCCGCCGGCAAGATCCCGGGTGGCTATTTCAAGCGTGAAGGCCGTCCGAGCGAGAAGGAAACGCTGGTTTCCCGCCTCATCGATCGCCCGATCCGCCCGCTCTTCGCCTCGGGCTACAAGAACGACACCCAGATCGTCGTCACCGTCGTCCAGCACGATCTCGAGAACGATCCCGACATCCTGTCGATCGTTGCCACCTCGGCTGCCCTGACCCTGTCGGGCGTACCCTTCATGGGCCCGATCGGCGGCGCCCGCGTCGGTTACATCAACGGCGAATACGTGCTCAACCCGCACGTCGATGAGATGCAGGAATCGAAGCTCGACCTGATCGTCGCCGGCACCACCGACGCCGTGCTGATGGTTGAGTCCGAAGCCAAGGAACTCGGCGAAGAGCTGATGCTCGGCGCCGTCATGTTCGGCCACAAGGGCTTCCAGCCGGTCATCGACGCCATCATCAAGCTGGCCGAAGTCGCCGCCAAGGAGCCGCGTGATTTCACCGCGCCGGACTATTCCGCCCTTGAAGCCGAGATGCTGAAGATCGTCGGCGACGAGCTCAGCACTGCCTACAAGAACGTCGACAAGCAGAAGCGCTATGCCGCCGTCGACGCCGTCAAGGCCAAGGTCAAGGCCGCGTTTGCCCCGGCTGAAGGCGAGGACGCCAAGTACACCTCCGAGCAGATCGGCACCGTGTTCAAGGAACTCCAGGCCAAGGTCGTGCGCTGGAACATCCTCGACACCGGCTCGCGCATCGACGGTCGTGACCTCAAGACGGTCCGCAAGATCGTCTCCGAAGTCGGCGTCCTGCCGCGCACCCATGGTTCGGCACTGTTCACCCGCGGCGAGACCCAGGCGCTGGTCGTTGCCACGCTCGGCACCGGCGAGGACGAGCAGTATGTCGACTCGCTGACCGGCATGTACAAGGAGAAGTTCCTCCTTCACTACAATTTCCCTCCCTACTCCGTCGGTGAGACCGGCCGCATGGGTTCGCCGGGCCGCCGCGAAATCGGCCATGGCAAGCTCGCCTGGCGCGCCATCCGCCCGATGCTGCCGAGCGCCGACCAGTTCCCCTACACGCTGCGTGTCGTCTCGGAGATCACCGAGTCCAACGGCTCGTCGTCGATGGCGACCGTCTGCGGCACCTCGCTGGCCCTGATGGATGCCGGCGTGCCGCTGGCCAAGCCCGTCGCCGGCATCGCCATGGGCCTGATCAAGGAAGGCGAGCGTTTCGCCGTTCTCTCCGACATCCTTGGCGACGAGGATCACCTCGGCGACATGGACTTCAAGGTCGCCGGCACCGCCAACGGCATCACCTCGCTGCAGATGGATATCAAGATCGAGGGCATCACCGAGGAGATCATGAAGATCGCGCTGGACCAGGCCAAGGATGGCCGCCAGCATATCCTCGGCGAGATGGCGCACGCTCTGACCGGCGCGCGTTCGGAACTCGGTGAGTTCGCACCGCGCATCGAAGTGATGCACATCCCGACCGACAAGATCCGCGACGTCATCGGCTCGGGCGGCAAGGTCATCCGCGAGATCGTCGAAAAGACCGGCGCCAAGATCAACATCGAGGACGACGGCACGGTCAAGATCGCTTCGTCCAACGCCAAGGAGATCGAGGCGGCGAAGAAGTGGATCCACACCATCGTCGCCGAGCCGGAAGTCGGCGAAATCTACGAAGGCACGGTCGTCAAGACCGCCGACTTCGGCGCTTTCGTCAACTTCTTCGGTCCGCGTGACGGCCTCGTCCACATCTCGCAGCTTGCCAACGACCGGGTCGCCAAGACCTCGGACGTGGTCAAGGAAGGCGACAAGGTCTGGGTCAAGCTGATGGGCTTCGACGAGCGCGGCAAGGTCCGCCTGTCGATGAAGGTCGTCGACCAGGCCACCGGCAAGGAACTTGCCCGCGACAAGAAGACCGAAGGCGAAGAAAACGCTGCCTGATCGGTCTTGAGTTCATGACTCGAAACGGGCGCGGCTTATGTCGCGCCCGTTTTCATTTTCGGGCTGTAGAGACAGACTTCATTTCGAGATCGAAAAATGTCCGCCGAGCCGCTGAAGACCCTTTTTCATCCATTTGAGGCCGAGGCTGTTGCTTTGCCCGCAAAGGATGGGCGCGTCCTATTTCTCGGCGCCGAACCGGGTTTTCGGCTGCCCGAAGGCTTCGAGGCCGCGCTTCATCTCGTGCAGGGCTTCCGGCCGCATTTTTGCGCGCTGCAGACCTCCGGCGTCATCGTCACCGCGCAGGCGGAAGGCGACGGCTTCGACATGGCACTCGTGCTGGCCGGTCGGCATCGCGGCCTGAACGAAGTGCGCATCGCGCAGGCGCTTGAGCGCGTGGCGCCGGGCGGGCTGGTCGTCGTTGCCGGCGGCAAGGACGATGGCATTGCCAGCCTGCGCAGGCGCGTTGACGAGCTTGTGCCGCTTGAGGGTCATCTACCGAAACATCACGGCATCGCCTTCTGGTTTCGCCGTTCCGCCGATCTGGCCGCCGCGGAAGAATTGCGTGCCGCCAATCCCGCCTTGCTGGTCGAAGGCCGGTTCCATACCGCGCCCGGCATGTTTTCCTTCGACCGGATCGATACCGGCTCGAAACTGCTGGTCGAGAACCTGCCCAATGATCTGCGTGGCAGTGTTGCCGATTTCTGCGCCGGCTGGGGCTATTTGGCGGCCGAGATAGCCGCCCATTCACCCGGCATTCTGGCGCTCGACCTCCATGAGGCGGATTTCGCCTCGCTCGAAGCCGCGAAGCTCAATCTGGCAGGGGTTAGCCAGTCGATCGCCAGGAACTTCTTCTGGACCGATCTGCTGAAAGAACCGGTCGAGAAGCGCTACGACGCGATCGTCATGAACCCGCCCTTTCATCGCAGCCGGGCGGCCGAGCCGGAGATCGGCGCCGGCATGATCCGCGCTGCGGCCAAGGCCTTGAAGCCAGGCGGGCGGCTGTTCATGGTCGCCAACCGCCAGCTTCCTTATGAGCCGATCCTGTCGGCGGCCTTTTCGAGCCATGCCGAACTCGCTCGCGACGGCATGTTCAAGGTGCTTGCCGCGCGGCGTTGATACAATGCGTAGCGTTTAATGCAGATTGGCGACGCGTCGGACCTCGTCGGTGACATGCGCGTCGCCAACCCTGAACTTGAGTGGTGCCGGCCGGCCGAACAGATAGCCTTGCACCACCTCGCAGCCAGCCGCCCTGAGCAGCGTCGCCTGGCTTTCGGTCTCGACGCCTTCGGCAATGATGCTGACGCCGAGCGCCCGCGAAAGCCCGACGATGGTCGAGACGACCGCGCCGGAGCTGGAATCGGTATCGAGGCGGCTGACGAAGGACCGGTCGATCTTCAGCTTGCCGAACGAGAAATCGATGAGATAGCTCAAATTGGAATAGCCGGTGCCGAAATCGTCGACGGCGACCGAGATGCCCATGTCTGCAAGCTGCTTCAGTATGGCGGCGGCGCGGTCGCGGTCCTGCATCATCGCCGTCTCGGTCACTTCCAGTTCCAGCCGCGACGGCTTGATGCCGGTGCTCGTCATGGTATCGCGCACGGTACCGACGAAGTCCTTGGTCATGAACTGCACGGGCGAGATGTTGACGGCAACGAAGCAGTCGTCGGGCAGATGCCGGGCGTCGCTGCAAGCCTTGCGCAGCACCCATTCGCCGATCGGGCCGATCATGCCGGTTTCCTCGGCGATCGGGATGAACTCCATCGGCGGGATCATGCCACGTTCGGGATGCCGCCAGCGGATCAGCGCTTCATAGCCGACGATGCGGCCGGTCGGGAGGTCGAGCTGCGGCTGGTAGTGAAGATCGAAGTCACCGCGCTCGAAAGCTGTATTCAGTTCGGATTCGATCCACTGGCGATGATCGGCGACCCTGCCCATTTCGGCATGGAAGACAGACCAGTTGCCGACGCCGCTGGCGCGGGCATTCTGCAGCGCGAGATTGGAGCGGCGCAGGATGAGGACGGGATCGACACCGTCCTTTGGCATCGCCACGATGCCCACCGACAGGCTGACCGATTGCAGGTGCGTGCTGAGTTCATAGGGCTCCATCATCTCGTCGATGAGCCTCTCGATGGTGCTTTCCAGCGACCCGGACACCTGATTGTCGGGGAGTAGAACCGCGAATTCACCGGCGCCGATGCGTCCGATCAGCGCCCGCCGCGGCACGCACGTTCTCAAGCGGTTGGTGAAGGCGCGGATCAACTCGTCGCCCTGGCTGTAGCCGATGGCGTCGTTGATCTGCTTGAACCGGTCTATATCGATGTCGATGAGGAACATCGGCTCGCCGGTCCGGCTTGTCGAGCACGCCGCCTCGGCAATCTTGCCGACCATCGCCGGACGCGCCAAAAGACCCGTCAGTTTGTCGAAATGGGTTTCCGTGAAGACGAAATCCGCCGATTCGTCGACGCCGGCGAAGAAGGACATCGCGGCTGCCGACGCCGCCAGTGCGCAAAGCGCGGCCATCACCGCGACCATCATGTCCGCGGAGATGCCGGCAAAGCCATCGCCGAGACCGAGCTTCAGGCCCCAGAGTCCGAGGACGAAACTGCCGAGGCCCGAGCTCGCTATGGTGAGCAGTCGGAACACAGGTGTTCGCTTCGGGTTGCTGACGGCGGACATTGAAAGATCCCCAGAGTACGGGGCTTTCTAGCGGACATGTCCTTAAAATGAGTTTCCGCGAATGCGTCTAATTTTATTGGAGCGAAAGTATTTCTTGAGAGGGTTAAAGCGCGTCGGGTTGAAACGGATTCCGTCGGCGCATTTTAAGCTTTTGTTTTATAAATGTCGTTGTCCCAAAACCGCCGCGCACTCTTGGGCGACATGCATTAGTCTCGTCCACCGTCGGTCTGCTTCAATTCGTCCAGCGTAGGCATGGAAACGATGTGATAGCCGGAATCGACATAGTGGATTTCGCCGGTAACGCCGGAAGATAGATCGGACAGTAGATAAAGCGCGGAGCCGCCGACCTCGTCGATGGTCACCGTACGACGCAGCGGCGAGTTGCGCTGCTGGTAGGAGAACATGTGGCGGGCGTCGGAAATGCCGGCGCCGGCAAGCGTGCGCACGGGTCCAGCCGATATGCCGTTGACCCTGATGCCGCGCGGACCGTAATCATTGGCGAGGTAGCGCACACTGGCCTCCAGCCCTGCCTTGGCGACGCCCATGACGTTGTAGTTCGGCATGACGCGGACCGACCCCGCATAGGTCAGCGTGATCATCGATCCGCCGTCCTGCATCAGGGCGGCGGCATGGCGGGCGATCTCGGTAAAGGAGTAGCAGGAGATCACCATGGTGCGGACGAAATTGTCCCGGCTGGTGTCGGCGTAAAGGCCTTTCAACTCGTTCTTGTCTGAAAAGCCGATGGCGTGGACGACGAAATCCAGCCCGCCCCATTCCTTGCCCAGGGTCTCGAACGTCGCGGCGACCGACGCGCTGTCCTCGACGTCGCACGGCACCACCAGCGAGGCACCGAGCTTGTCTGCCAGCGGCTTGACCCGGCGCCCGAAGGCATCGCCCTGATAGGTGAAGGCGAGTTCCGCCCCATGTTCGGATAATTTCCGGGCAATGCCCCAGGCGATCGAATGATCGTTGGCGACACCCATGACAAGCCCGCGCTTGCCCTTCATCAATCCGTCCATGGCCGCCAATCCTTATTAAAAAAAACGCTGGCCTTATGCGGAATAGCGCTGGAAAACGAGCGTTGCGTTGGTGCCACCGAAGCCGAACGAATTAGACAAGACAGTGTCGATCCTGGCGTCGTCGATGCGCTTTCGCACGATCGGCATGCCCTCGAATTCGGGGTCGAGGGTCTCGATATGGGCGCTTTCGCCGATGAAACCGCCCTGCATCATCAGGATCGAGTAGATGGATTCCTGCACGCCGGCCCCGCCCAGAGAATGGCCGGTCAGCGATTTTGTCGAGGTGATGTAGGGCATCTTTTCGCCGAACACCTCGCGGATCGCGCCCATTTCCTTGGAATCGCCCACCGGCGTCGATGTGCCATGGGTGTTGATGTAATCGACCGGCGTGGAAACCGTGGCCAGTGCCTGGCGCATGCAGCGGACCGCGCCCTCGCCTGACGGGGCAACCATGTCGTAGCCATCCGAGGTCGCGCCGTAGCCGACGATCTCGGCGTAGATCTTGGCGCCGCGCGCCTTGGCATGCTCAAGCTCTTCCAGCACCAGCACGCCCGCGCCGCCGGCAATGACGAAGCCGTCGCGATTGGCGTCATACGCGCGCGAAGCGGTCGATGCCTTGTCGTTAAACTTCGACGACATGGCGCCCATGGCGTCGAACAGGTCCGACATCGTCCAGTCGAGATCCTCGTGGCCGCCGGCAAAGACTATGTCCTGCTTGCCCCACTGGATCAGTTCGTAGCCATTGCCGATGCAATGCGCCGAGGTCGAACAGGCCGAAGAGATCGAATAGTTGACGCCGTGAATCTTGAACCAGGTGGCAAGCGTCGCCGATGCGGTCGACGACATCGCCTTCGGCACCGCGAACGGACCGATACGCTTGGGACTGCCGTTCTTCAGCGTGGTCTCGGCCGCCTCGAAGATGGTGCGGGTGGATGGTCCGCCCGATCCCATGACGATGCCGGTGCGCTCATTGGTGATGTCGCTCTCTTCGAGGCCCGCATCCGCGATCGCCTGGTCCATGGAGACGTGGTTCCAGGCCGCACCTTGGCTCAGGAAGCGCATCGCCCGGCGGTCGATCATGGCGGATGGATCGAGCGTCGGCGCGCCCCAGACCTGGCATCGGAAGCCATGCTCGGCGAACGAATCGGAGAAACTGATGCCGGATCTGGCGTCATGCAGCGAGGCTTGCACTTCGTTGGCATTGTTGCCGATCGACGACACAATGCCGAGGCCTGTGACTACGACACGTCTCATTCGCAACTCCTTCCAGGGATGCTGGCCAGGAGGCTGGCCAGGGCTGCGGTCAAACGACCGCCGACTGCTTGGACAGACCGACCTTCAGGTCCGTTGCCGCGTATATGGGCTCGCCGTCCGCCTTTAGCCAGCCATCGGCGATGCCGAGCACCAGCCGGCCTCGCATCACGCGCTTGAAGTCGATGCCATACTCGACCTTTTTCACCGAGGGCGTCACCATGCCCTTGAATTTCACTTCACCGGTCGACAGCGCCATTCCCTTGCCGGGTTCGCCGAGCCAGCCAAGATAGAAGCCCGTCAATTGCCACATGGCGTCGAGGCCGAGGCATCCCGGCATGATCGGATTGCCGATAAAATGGCAGGCAAAGAACCACAGGTCGGGCTTGATGTCGAATTCCGCGCGGATGAAACCCTTCTCGAAGGCGCCGCCCGTCTCGCTGATCTCGGTGATACGGTCGAACATCAGCATGGGCGGATAGGGAAGCTGGGCATTGCCCGGTCCGAACAGTTCGCCGCGGGCGCAGGCCAGCAATTCGTCGTACTCGTAGCTGGATTTACCCGGCATCAATCTCTCCCCATATCGTTCCGGGCTATCGGGCGCCCTTGTCGTTGGTTTCCTAACACAATCTGTTTCAGGCCGGAAACCGGCGTTTGCGCTTAACCTGCTCGTCTGCCTGGGTCAATGCGCGCTATTGATCGCATTCGGGCGACAGAATATATGTCGGCGGAGGCCCGGTTTCGGCAGACGTTCATTTTTTTGCCATTCTGGGCGTGTCTTGGGGCGGAACTGTGGGGTTCGACAAGAAGATGGACCTGGACGGCCGGAAGGAAAATGTCGCTGTGGACAAGCGGGTCCGTGAAGCCGGCCTAAGGCCGACGCGTCAGCGCATTGCGCTGGCCGATCTGCTTTTCGCCAAGGGCGACCGTCATCTGTCGGCCGAGGAACTGCACGAGGAGGCCGTCGCCGCCGGCGTGCCGGTGTCGCTGGCCACCGTCTACAATGCCCTCCACCAGTTCACCCAGGCGGGACTGCTGCGCATCCTCGCCGTCGAGGGCGCCAAGACCTATTTCGACACCAACACCTCCGACCATCACCATTTCTATATCGAAGGCGAGAACCGCATATTCGACATCGACAGCGGTCCGGTGACCGTTGCCAACCTGCCGGAGCCGCCGGAGGGGATGGAAATCGCCAATGTCGACATCGTGGTGAGGCTGCGCCCCAAGCGCCGCGAATGAGCGGCGAGGGATTGAAGCCGCTTGATCTGACGATACGGCTCGAATGGGCAATCGTTGCGGTGGGCGCCTTCGTATTCTATGCGTCGATCGGCGTTTCCTGGTGGCTCTTCGGATTGCTTGTCCTGGCGCCTGACCTGTCGATGTTCGGCTATCTGGCGGGACCGCGCGTCGGCGCCCTTGCCTACAACGCCTTGCATATTCTGATCGTGCCCGTGCTGCTGCTGCTCGCCGGGCACATGGAGGGCAATGCGACCGTGATGGCGGTTGCGCTGATCTGGATCGCCCACATCGCCATCGACCGTGCGCTGGGCTACGGCCTGAAGCTGCCAACCGGCTTTCAGGACACCCATCTCGGCCGCATCGGGCGCTAAACCACGACCGCGACTCTTCGAGATGTCGCGGTCAAAAGGGGTAAAAATCAGTTCTTGACCCGCTCGCCGGGGTAGGCGCCCCAGACGATCGACTGGGCAAGCCAGCCGGTGTGGCCATCGAACGTCATTTCGCACCACTGGCCATCGCAGGATTTGATCGTGCCCATGACGCCCGGCTCGACCATCGCGACCACCCTTGCGTCCTTGTCGGGGCTGTTGAGAAGATTGATCTGGGCGCCCTTGCCGCGCTGCCACGGTGCGACGATTGCCGTGCGCCGGCCGGAAAGCAGCGACTGGTTGATCCAGCCTTCCGACCCATCGGCATCGCGCACGCGGCGCCATGTATCGAATTCCTGGATGATCTCCATCGGCAGGCCGGCCTTCATATACATCCAGTCGACCGAGTAGTTGGCGCCGGGGCCGACGCGCGAGTTGACGCGGCCGGATTTCAGGCTGACGAATCGCGGCAGCGGCAAACCGCTCGGCCCGAGCGTGACGACGCTCTGCGCGGGTGCCGCCGCGCTCTGCGCCGCGGCAAGCGGAGAATAAAGCAAAGCGCCGAGAAGTGCTGCGCTGAGGGTCAGGCGAAACGACGCGAAACCAGACACTTTCATTCCTTTCGGCGCTTGCCTGGCGGCAGCGGCGCCCCTTTTTCTTTGTCTTCGGCGGCACCGCTTGTTACATGAGGTAATCGGTACCGCGACCGGCTTTCAGTTTCGCCGGTCTTGGTTAAAGAGGTCTCAACGAGATCGGGGTACGAGGAAACAATGGTAGGCAAAAAGAAGCCTCTCGTCGTCATCACGCGAAAGCTGCCCGACCCGGTCGAGACCCGCATGCGCGAACTGTTCGACGCCCGGCTGAATGTCGAGGACAGGCCGATGACGCAGCCGGAACTGGTCGCGGCTGTCAAGGAGGCCGACGTGCTGGTGCCGACGGTGACCGACCACATCGACGCGGCACTGATCGCCCAGGCCGGCGACAACCTCAAGCTGATCGCCAATTTCGGCAATGGCGTCGACAAGATCGATGTCGAGGCCGCGGCCAAGAGGGGCATCACCGTCACCAACACGCCCAATGTGCTGACCGAGGACACAGCCGACATGACCATGGCGCTGATGCTGGCGGTGCCGCGGCGGCTGGCGGAAGGAGCCAACGTGCTCACCGGCGACAAGAAATGGGCCGGCTGGTCGCCGACCTGGATGCTTGGCCGGCGCATCTGGGGCAAGCGGCTGGGCATTGTCGGCATGGGGCGCATCGGCACCGCCGTCGCCAGGCGGGCCAAGGCCTTCGGCCTGTCGATCCATTACCACAACCGCCATCGCGTGCTGCCGGCCGTCGAAGACGGGCTGGAGGCGACCTATTGGGAAAGCCTCGACCAGATGCTGGCCCGCATGGACATCATTTCGGTCAATTGCCCATCGACGCCGGCAACCTTCCATCTGCTTTCGGCGCGGCGGCTGGCGCTGCTGCAGCCCACGGCCTATGTCGTCAACACCGCGCGCGGCGACATCATCGACGAGGAAGCACTGGTCAAGCTGATCCAGGACGGCAAGATTGCCGGCGCCGGCCTCGATGTCTACGAGCACGAGCCGGCTTTGAACGGCAAGCTGCTGAAGCTCGCCGCCAAGCACAAGGTCGTGCTTCTGCCGCATATGGGCTCGGCGACGCTGGAAGGCCGCATCGACATGGGTGAAAAGGTCATCATCAACATCCGCGCCTTCGTCGATGGCCATCGCCCTCCGGACCGCGTGCTGCCACTGCGAACCTGACGCAATCGAAACGCAGATGAAAGACCGGGCTTACACAAGCACCTTGCGCATGGTGATCGAGGTCGGCCTGTCGTAGCCCTCATGCGCCGTCCGTTCGGTCTCATAAAAGCCGAGGCGGGCAAAGGCTGCATGGTTTCCGGTCAGCTCGATCCGCGTCTGAAGCTCGATTGCCACCTTGCCGTGGCTGCGGGCAAGATCTTCGACCGCCTGCATCAACCGCCGGCCAATGCCCTGTCCCTGGCAGTCCGGCGCGATGGCGAGCTTGCCGACATAAAGTTCCGCCAGCCTTTCAAGGGCAAAGATACAGCCGACGATCCTGTCGCCGTTGAGTGCCACGAAGCCGGTCTCCCGCCGAGCCTTGTCCCGCAGGCTGTCCGCGGTCAGCAGGTGGGCGGAGGAGGGTGGGTCGATAACCCCGTCCATCGAGGCGAAGGCACGCATGATCAGTGCGAGCACATCGTTCCAACGGTCGAAATCGGCCGGAATCTGCGCAATGGAGACAGCTTCGGTCCGCTCCACGCAGTCAGTTTCTCTTGTAGCGGATCGTGTCGAAGCGCGCCGCCAGCCCATCATAGAGCAGCAGCCTGCCGACCAGCGGCTCGCCGACGCCGGTGATCAGCTTGATCGTCTCCATTGCCTGCAGCGTGCCGACGACACCGGTCAGCGCACCAAGCACGCCGGCTTCGGCACAGGACGGCACCAGGCCAGGCGGTGGCGCCTCGGGAAACAGATCGCGGTAGCCCGGATTGGGCTTGCCGTCCTTGCCGTCCTCGAATGGCTTCAGCACCGTGACGGAGCCGTCGAAGCGTCCGACAGCGGCATGCACCAGCGGTTTCCCAGCGTTCGCGCAGGCATCGGCCACCACATAGCGGGTTTCGAAATTGTCGGAACCGTCGACGACGATGTCATAGCCGGCGACGAGGGCGGGGGCATTGTCCGTGGTCAGCCGGAACGTGTGCGTTTCGACAGTGGTGTTGGGATTGATGCGGGCGATTGCCGCCTCGGCGCTATGGGTTTTCAGCATGCCGACACTATCGGTGCCGTGAATGACCTGACGCTGCAGGTTGGAAAGCGAAACGGTGTCGTCATCGACCACGCCGAGCGTGCCGACGCCGGCGGCGGCAAGATATTCAAGCACCGGTGCGCCCAGCCCGCCGGCGCCGATGACCAGCACTCGCGCCTGCTTCAGCCTCTGCTGGCCGGCGCCGCCGATCTCGGGCAGCACGATGTGGCGGGCATAGCGTTCGATCTCGTCGGCGTTCAGGGCGGCAGGGGTCATCGCCGGATCATATAGCGGCTGAAAAACCTTGTCAGGGGCTAATCCATGACATGCATAAACCTGCGGCGGGTCGCCCAAAAGTGCGAAGCGGTTCTGGGATGATGACCTATGCAAGCGTCAAATATCTAGATCGTTGGCCCAACCGTGCCGTGGTCGACAGTCAGGAATTGCGCACGCCCCTTGAGACTGGAAAACAGCGCCGCATCGGTTCCGGTCATGAACACCTGGCAGTTCAATTCCTCAAGGATGGAAAACAACGCCGCGCGCCGCCCGCCATCGAGATGCGCGGCGATCTCGTCGAGCAGCAGGATAGGTGTCATGCCCGACATTTCGCCGGTCAGCCGGGCATGCGACAGCACGATGCCGACCAGCAGCGCCTTTTGCTCGCCTGTCGAACAGAGCTCGGCCGGCGTCGCCTTGGGACGGTGCCGAACCACCAGATCCGAGCGGTGTGGCCCTTCGAGCGTGCGCCCGGCGGCGCGGTCGCGGTCGCGTCCGTTGGCAAGCGTCCGGCGGAAGCGCTCCTCGACATCGACTGCTGGCATGCTGGAAACCTCGGCCTCCAGGTCCCCCGAAAGGCCGATATCGGCCTGCGGAAACGGCCCCGTGTCGGGCAGCCTGTCGATCATGGCGGCGAGCAGGCGCACCATCTCGGCCCGTGCCGCGGCGATCGCCACACCGGTCTCGGCCATCCGCGTCTCGATCGCGTCGAACCAGCGGTCGTCCCGGGATCCTTCGGTAAGCAGTCGGTTACGGCCACGCATCGCCTTTTCGTAATCGATCGCACGTTGCCCGTGGCCGGGGTCGATCGCCAGCACCAGCCGGTCGAGAAAGCGCCGTCGATCCGCGGCCGGTCCGGTGAACAAGGCGTCCATCGCCGGCGTCAGCCACACCACGCGCAGCCATTCCAGCATGTCCTCGGCCGAACGTGCCGAAGCTCCGTTGATGCGCACCCGCCTGCCGCCTTCGCCGGGGCTGTCGCCGCCGGAAATGCCTGTTCCGATCTCGACTTGACCGTCAGCTCCGTCGAGCCGGGCATGCAGGGCAAAGCCGCCATCGCCACCCTCGCGCGCGACATCCGCATAAGGGGCGCGGCGCAAGCCCCGCCCCGGTGTCAAAAAGGAGATCGCTTCGAGGAGATTGGTCTTGCCGGCACCATTGTCGCCGGAAAAAACCACGGCACCCGGCGCCAGATCGATCGTCAGCGCCGCGTAGTTGCGAAAATTAGTAAGCGTAAGCTTACTTATGTAGGTCTGTGCCGGCAACCGCTATCCGCCTGTAGAGCGGTTCATCGTTTCACGGAAACGCCGAACCGCTCTATCTCTTTGTTTTGACGCAATTCCGGACGGAAAACCGTTTCACACTTTCCTGGAATTGCTCTGGAAGTCGCCGCAACCATCGTTCTCATAGCCGGTCCCGGCCGCAGAGCCGGATTGATGACTCGGCCTAGGCTACACCCGCATCGGCATCAGCACATAGAGTGCGGTTTCGTCGGCCATGTCGTGGATCAGCGTCGGCGAACCGGCGTCGGCCAGCATGAACTTGGCCTCCGTGCCGGTCAGTTGCGCGGCAACGTCGAGCAGATACTTGGCATTGAAGCCGATTTCGATCGGATCCGACGAATAGTCGGCGGCCAGTTCCTCGGTGGCGCTGCCTGAATCCGGATTGTTGACCGCAAGCGTCACCTGACCCTCGCTGATCGAAAGCTTCACCGCGCGGCCGCGTTCGGAAGAGATGGTGGAGACGCGATCGACAGCGGCGGCAAAACTCTGGCGGTCGATGATCAGCTTTTTGTCGTTGCCGGTCGGAATGACCCGCTGATAGTCGGGGAAGGTGCCGTCGATCAGCTTCGAAGTCAAAATCACGCTGCCGATGGTGAAGCGGATCTTGGTGTCCGACAGTTCGGTGGTGACCGCGACGTCCGGATCGTCCACCAGCTTCTGCAGCTCGCTCACCGTCTTGCGTGGAATGATGATGCCCGGCATGCCCTCGGAACCCGCCGGCGCGTCGATTTCGGCGCGCGCCAGGCGGTGGCCGTCGGTCGCCACCGAGCGCAGCTTCAGCTTGCCGCCGACCTCATGCGTGTGCAGGTAGATTCCGTTCAGATAATAGCGTGTCTCCTCGGTGGAGATGGCGAACTGGGTCTTCTCGATCAGGCCCTTCAGGGCAACCGAGTCGAGGCGGAAGATATGCGAGAACGATCCGGCCGAAAGCTCGGGGAAGTCGGATTGTGGCAGGCACTGGAGGCGGAAGCTTGAGCGGCCTGACGTCACCGTCATGGCGTTGCCGTCCTCGTCCGTCTTCAGCATCACCTCAGCGCCGTCGGCGAGCTTGCGAACGATGTCGTAGAGCAGATGTGCCGGAACCGTCGTCGCCCCGCCGCGCTCCACCTTGGCGGGCGTCGCTTCCGTCACCTCGAGGTCGAGATCGGTCGCCTTCATTTCAAGGCTGGCGCCTTCGGCGCTGAGCAGCACGTTGGACAGGATCGGTATGGTGTTGCGCCGCTCGACCACACGGTGGACGTGGTTGAGCGACTTCAGGAGGTTTGACCGTTCCAGGATAACACGCATGACGAAACAGGCTCGCTTGAATGAATGACGGGTCACCAATGAGCGGCGTCCCGCGAAAGGTCTGAACAGGCTCAGAATCTGCGTAAACTGACAGGAAAAAACCGGCAAACGCAAGCCCGCGCCACCGGTTAGGGTCGGCTGCGCGGGCTTTCTGGGGATAAAGGGCACGAAGCCCGCGAGCCGGTGTTGTAAAACCGAAATCCGGGCCGCTTCCAGGCGGCGCCACGAGCCCATTCCGGGCCCCGGACCGCACAGGCAAGCCATTGAATTCCGGTGTTGTTCCGGTTCGGGCTCGCCCGGACCGGTCAGGCTTGGTCGTTGATCAACCGCCTCAAGAGCTCGAGTTCTTGCGCCAGCGTGTTGTCGTTGCCGGAAAGGTCCTCGATCTTGCGCACGGCGTGCAGCACGGTGGTATGATCGCGGCCACCGAAACGCCGTCCGATCTCGGGCAACGAGCGCGGCGTCATCACCTTCGACAGGTACATAGCCACCTGCCGCGGCTTGACGATGGTGCGCGTGCGCCGGTTGGACAGCAATTCGGTCTTCGACACATTGTAGTGGCGCGCGACGATGCGCTGGATGTCCTCGATACGGATCCGCTTCGGCTCGCCGGTTCGATAGATGTGGCCGAGGATTTCGTCGATCCGGTCGATGGTGATCTGCGGCTCGAAGGATTGACGGAACAGCAGCTGGTTGAAGGCGCCTTCCAGTTCGCGTCCGCTGCCGGTCACGGTGCGGGCAACGTGATTGAGGATCTCTTCCGAAATGTTCAGCGACGCATCATCGACCCTGGCGGTGGCAAGGCGCAATTTGAGCATGCCAAGGCGCATGGCGAAATCGGGCGCCGACATTTCAAGCGCGACACCGCCATTGAGGCGCGAACGGACCCGCGGTTCGAGCGATTCCAGTTCCGACGGCGGCCGGTCGGCGGCAACGACGACCTGCTTGGCGCTATCGAGCAACATGTTGATCAGGTGGCAGAATTCATGCTGGATCGACTTGCCCTGCAGGAATTGCATGTCGTCGATGATGAGCAAGTCGATGTCGCGCAGCTGTTCCTTGAGCGTCAGCGCGTTGTTGTCACGGATTGCGGTGGCAAAGCGCCACATGAAATACTCGGCCGTGAGATAGACGACGCGCGACTTGGGATTCTGCTTCAGCGATTCCGCGGCGATAGCCTGCAGCAGATGTGTCTTGCCGAGCCCGACGGTTGCGTGAAGGAAAAGCGGGTTGAAGCGCACCGCGCTCGATTGCGATTCCGCCACTGCCTTGGCGGCGGCGAAGGCCACCCGGTTCGACGGGCCCTCGATGAAGGAGCCGAACGTATAGCGAGGATCAAGCGGTGACCCCAGCACATTGTGCCGGAATTCGCTCTCGACCGGCGTGCCCGGACGCGGAACCGGTGCACGCTCTGTCCGGCCGGGGCTGACGGTGCCCGCGGCAAGCGCCGTCTGCGTCTGCCGCGTCATCTTGCGTGCCGGTACCACCTCCGGCTCGGCTTGGCTGCGTCCCTGACGGGTCGCCGTGCGCACGACAATGTCGATCTTGAGGAGATCAGGATCCTCCTGCTTCCACAGCTCGGAGATGAGGTCGAGATAGTGGCCGTTGATCCACGAGCGCAGGAAGGCGGTGGGCACCGAGATGCGGACAATGCCCTTGGAAGCCTCCGCGACCTTCATGCGGCCAAACCAGCTCGAATAGACTTCGGTTCCCAGACGCGCCTTCAACTGAGTCTTGACCCGGTCGAATTTTTGCTCCGCGTCGCTGGACACCGCCATGTCTTTTGCTCCGATCAAAGTTCCAGGAAATGGGAGGTCGCCCGTAAGTTCCCTTTCGATGCCGCTCTGCATGATCTTTTCCTTGTCCTTCCGTACCTGTTTTCCACCGGGGATGCGCCTCCTGCATCCGGTTCCGGCGACTGCGTCTTTGCTGCGATGTCCGCTGCCGCCGCCGGCAGATGAACGTCGCCCATTGTCTGCGGGAACCGGTGCCGGCTCAAGGAAGCCAGTCCGCGTTGGGTATGTCAGGGCAACAAAACACCGTCCGTCGAAAAGATCGCCGGCCGCCGTCTACCCGCCATGTCTAGTTACGCCAGTCCCCTACCGCATCGAAAAAGACAAACCAAACCCGTCCGCAGACTTGATCCGCGTTGCAAATCCCGCCAATTTAAGCTGGTCCGTGTCAGGCTGGTTGAGGGCCAGAGGCCCGTCCCTTTCGATAGATCGACATTACCGAAATCGCTGTGGATAGGGCAAGGCCACGTCTAACGGATTTTTAAGGAATCTGGTTACTGGAGGCGGGTTCGGGTGGCGTACCGCAACGGCACATTTTAACAAAGCCATTGTGATTCAAACCCTTTTCCGGCGAATATGAAAAACCGGGCGCTGAGAGAAATATTCTGAAATAATTCACTTGACAGCCACTTGTCCCCCATCGCCCCGGCTCGATGTGGACAAGCTGTGGATCACCGCCGGTAAACGTCTGAAAATTAAAGACTATTTTTGGTAGCTAAGAATCCGCAAGCCGGTCATTTCCAAGCGTGCTGATCAAGTGCAGGCATGCATATGCCGGCAAAGTATTCCCAATGGTGAAATCCGCATAGAACGTCGTTTCCGGACATTCTTTTTAAGTGCTTGCCGGCAAACGAAAAAACCCGGCACAAACGGCCGGGTTCGAACAACGTCAGTGTAGGCAAGTAATGTCAGGCTGACAGGACTTTGACCCGTTGAGCCAGTCGCGACACCTTGCGGGACGCCGTGTTCTTGTGGATCACGCCTTTGGTAGCGGCGCGCATCAATTCCGGCTCCGCGATCTTGAACGCAGCCTGCGCGGCGGCCTTGTCACCGGAGGCAAGCGCCTCTTCGACCTGGCGGATATAGGTGCGCACGCGCGAGCGGCGATTCTTGTTGATCGCTGCGCGGCGTACGATCTTGCGCGTTGCCTTTTTGGCCGAGGATGTATTGGCCATGATGCCTCTCTTCTGATCTGGTCGGCGCATGCGGGATGCCGCAGGGCGCAAAAAACAAACGGGCAGCCACGGGGCCGCCTCGGTTGGTGGGGCTTATAGTTCAGCTTTTCCGGCGCGTCAACGCTGCCCGGCCTTCTTTTTGGCGGCCAACAACCATCTTCTTCGCAGCTGAAGGATTGGCGTCAGCGGTTGGTGAAATTCGGCTTCCGCTTCTCGGCGAACGCCGCCATGCCTTCCTTCTGATCGTCCAGCGCAAACAGCGAATGAAACAGTCGGCGCTCGAACCGCAATCCCTCGGCAAGCGTCGTCTCGAAGGCGCGGTTGACAGCCTCTTTTGCCATCATCACCGATGGCAGCGAGAAACTGGCGATCTTGGCGGCCGCCTTCAGCGCCTCCTCAACAAGGTCGCCCGCGGGCACGACCCGCGACACTAGGCCCGAACGCTCGGCTTCGGCGGCATCCATCATCCGCCCGGTCAGGCACATGTCCATCGCCTTCGCCTTGCCGACGAAGCGGGTCAGCCGTTGCGACCCGCCCATGCCTGGAATGACGCCGAGCGTGATTTCGGGCTGGCCGAACTTTGCCGTGTCGGCGGCGATGATGAAATCGCACATCATCGCCAACTCGCAGCCGCCGCCGAGTGCATAGCCCGCTACGGCCGCGATAACAGGCTTTCGCGCCCGCGTAAGCTCCTCCCAGCCGACGAAGAAGTCTTGGGCGTAGGCGTCCGCATAGGAGATCGACTGCATCTCCTTGATGTCGGCGCCGGCGGCGAAAGCCTTTTCGGAACCGGTGATGACCATGGCGCCGATATCGGCATCGGCACCGAAACCGTTCACGGCCGCGACCACTTCGGTCAGGATCCGCGAGTTCAGCGCGTTGAGCGCCTGCGGCCTGTTCAGCCTGATCAGTCCGACCTTGCCATGCGTCTCGATGATGATCGTTTCATAGGTCATGACTGCTTCTCCTCGCTCGCGCTCGTCTAACTCACCGCTGACATGTCCGGCAATAGAAGGTCGATCGGCCGCTCTGCACGATCCGTTCGATGTGGCCACCGCAGCCGGGTTTCGAACAGGCCTCGCCTTCGCGGTCGTAGACGGCGAAGGAATGCTGGAAATAGCCCAGGGACCCATCGGTCTGCATATAGTCCCGCAGTGAGGACCCGCCTGCCGCGATCGCATCTGATATCACCGAGCGAATGGCTCCGGCGAGGTGTTCGCTTTGGGCCTGGGCTTTCTTTCCGGGCTTGGCGATCGTGCCCGCCTCGCGCAGCGGCGACAGGCCGGCGCGCCACAGCGCCTCCGACACATAGATGTTGCCGAGCCCGGCGATCAGCCTCTGGTCGAGAAGCGCTGCCTTCAGCGGCGATCGCCGCCCTTTCATCAATGAGGCAAGCAGGGCGCCGTCCAACGCGTTGCCCGTTGGCTCAACGCCCAGTCCGGCCAGCATCGGATGAACGTCCGGCCCTTCCGCAAACAACATGAAGCCGAAGCGGCGCGGATCATTGAAGATCACGCGAGATCGGACGCCTGCCGGAGATACGACATGGAAGACGACGTGGTCGTGGTTGGAACTCTTCGAGCGGTCGTGCTGGAAGATGCCAGGCATGTCGCTGCCGTCCGCCGTTTCGATGCGGAATGAGCCCGACATGCCGAGATGGCAGATCAGCACGGGACCGCCTTTCAGGTCCATCGTCAGATATTTGGCCCGGCGACCAAGTGCCGTGATCGTCTTGCCGGTCAGCCGCTGCGAGAATTTCTCGGGAAATGGAAAGCGCAGATCCGGTCGGCGCGCCTCGACACGGGCAATGGTTGCGCCTTCCAGAACCGGCTGCAGTCCGCGCCGGACGGTTTCGACCTCCGGCAATTCAGGCATGACCGCCAATCGCCGTATAGAAAGAAGTGCCATAGCGGCCGTGCGCCAGCCCAAGATGCTCGGCCACGGTTTCACCGATGTCGGCGAATGTCGTTCTCAGCCCGATGTCGCCGCCCTTGAAACCCGGTCCGGTGCCGACCACCGGAATGCGCTCGCGCGTATGATCGGTACCGCGCCAGGTCGGATCGTTGCCGTGATCGGCCGTCAGGATGAGAAGATCGCCCTGCCGCAGCCTTGCAAATGCCTCCGGCAGTCGCCGGTCGAAGGCTTCGAGCGCGGCGGCATAGCCTGCAACATCGCGGCGATGACCGAATTCGGTGTCGAAGTCGACGAAATTGGCGAAGACGAGATCACCGTTGCCGGCATCATCCATCGCGCCCAGCGCCTCGTCGAACATCGCCATGTTGCCCGCCGCCTTGCGCACTTGCGAAATTCCGCGATGAGCGAAGATGTCGCCGATCTTGCCGATGGCGATGACACGGCTGCCACGCGCCGTCAGCCGGTCGAGCAGCGTCGGCTCCGGCGGCGGCACGGCGTAGTCACGGCGGTTGTAGGTCCGCTCGAAAGTGGCGGCGGTTTCGCCGACGAAGGGCCGTGCGATAACCCGTCCGATCCTCAGCGGGTCGACCAGCTTGCGTACCACCTTGCAGAATTCATAAAGCCGCTCGAGACCGAAATGGACCTCATGCGCGGCGATCTGCAGGACCGAGTCGACAGACGTGTAACAGATCGGCATGCCGGTACGGATGTGCTCCTCGCCGAGCCGCTCGATGATCTCGGTGCCCGGCGCATGACAATTGCCGAGAATGCCCGGCACCTTGCCTTCGCGGATCATCGCCTCGGTCAGTTCAGCCGGAAAGGCGGGAACCGTATCCGGGAAATAGCCCCAGTCCAGGCGCACCGGCAGGCCGGCGATTTCCCAATGGCCCGATGGTGTGTCCTTGCCGCTTGAAATCTCCTGCGCGGCACCGTGGAAGGCCGTGGCAAGCAGATCCGTCCCGCTGCTGGCAAAGCCCAGTCCCGTCGCGGTTTCGGCAGCCTTGCCAAGCCCGAGCGAGGCCATGTGGGGGACAAACAGCGGTCCAGCGCGAAGCCCCTCGCGATCCGCGCGGCCTTCGGCACAGGCCTCGGTGATGTGCGCGAATGTGTTGGCGCCGGCATCGCCGTAGCGGTCGGCGTCGGTCGCGCCACCGATGCCGAAAGAGTCAAGAACGAAGAGGAAAGCGCGCGCCATCGAGTTGTTGCCAGTTTGAACGACCAGACATAGGGTTCCGCGACTTCATTGGCAATTCGGAAACCAAACGGCAACGGCTTGGCGCGATAGTCCAGTGATGTCGCCCAAAGGTGCGCAGCGGTTTTGGGCAACGACATGCACGAACAAGGAATGCATGTCGCAACGATGCGACGGATGGGTATGGGTCGAGGAAACGAGACGGCGGTTCGGAGCGTTGCACTGAAGGCCTCTGCTGCCCTCATGCTGGTGCAGGCCGTGGTCTGCTCCAGTCCGGCGCATGCCGACTGGCGCGATGATATCCGCACGTTTCGCATCGGCATCGTTGCCGAACCAGACGCCGGCAACACCGTTCCCAGGCTGGCTGTGTTGACCGACGCCTACACCAAGGCCCTGGGCATGAAGGTCGAGTTTGTCGTTGCCCGTGACTATGCCTCGCTGATCGAGGCGCAGGCCAATGCCCGCATCGAATACGCGATCTATTCGGCGACCGCCTATGCGACGGCCTCGCAGCGCTGCGAATGTATCGAGCCGCTTGTGGCTCCGGTCGATTCCGACGGTGCGATCGGCATCCGCTCCGTTCTGCTGACGCGGGACGGCAAGCTGCCCGACCTGGCTGCGATGGAGAGCCATCGCATCGCCATGGCGCCTTCTGACAGCGTCGGCGGTTCCCTCTTGCCACTTGCGGCTTTGACCGGGGAAGGCCGCGAGGTCGCTGAAGACGCACCGTTTCTGGTCCATGCCGACTCGGCCGCGGCCGCCGAGACGATGCTGATCGATGGTAGGGCCGATGGCCTGTTCGGCTGGGCGACGGCCGTTGCCGACGGTCAGCCGGAAGCATCGGGCACGCGGGCGAGGTTGGAGGCGGCAGGGCTCTCGGTAACGGCCCTTCGTGTCGTGTGGACGTCGGGCCTGCTGAGATATGGCCCCCACGCGGTGCGCAGCGATCTTGATCCTGAAGCCAAGCGCCGGCTCACCGTGTTCCTCACCAACCTCAAGTCGATGACGCCTGATATCTACGACCTCCTGGAAACGAAGCATTCCGGTGGCTTCGCTACCGTTACCCCAAAGGATTACGAGATGGCTGCTTCCATCGTGCGCTTCGTCTCGGCCAGAGGTCAGCAGTAGTAGCGCAATTCCAAAACGGAAAATTTGCGTAACGGCTTCTCATCTGCAATCGCGTGGCAACCAAGAGCCAAAACGGTTCTGCGAACCGCCTGGCCGTCTCGGTTCAACAGTCGCCGCAAGGGACCGTCACGCTTCTGCGGGGACGCAGATAGTAGGTTTCGCCCATCGGCAACTTGTTGAAAACCGAGGTCAAGGCAAGCTGGATGACCGGCTCGTAGACGAGATTGCTTTCGACGCGGATGAGGAAGGTATTGGCGACCTTGAGCGATGCTGGAACTGTGGTCTCCGTGGTCGCGACTGCGCCGGGGCTGGCGACGCCCGCGACCAACTTGCGTGACCATACCACCAATGCCTTCGTCCCGTCGGCCGAGACCTGTATCGCCGTTATGGTGATGCTCGGGGCCGAGCGGCTGTAGGGCTGAAGGGTGACGGTGCCGATCTTCATGATGCCCTCGACATCCGCCTTGACGACGCTTGTCTGCTGGGTGACGAGATCGGCCACCATGCTGCCGATACGACTGACCTTCTTGCTGGTCTCGATGGCTTGTGACGCCTCCATGGTCACGAAATACATGATCAGCAGAATGGGCATGATCAAGGCGAATTCGACCGCTGCGATGCCGCGGCGATCGGACCAGAATCGACTTGCTTTCAGCCAAACTCCCGTAGTCCCGAGATGTGCCCCCGCACGCATCATGCCCATTGCCCTTTATCTTTCTACTGCTCGTGCATCCGCCTCGAACTCAGTTGTCGAACGGCTCGTTCTGCCAGGTCACGGATGCGAAATGCAGAGTCTTGTTGCCGCCCATCGACTGGGCCAAAAGGTCGGTCATGATGGGCCATTTGTAAAAGACCCGCAGCATGTTCCTCGATTCCGCCGCACCCGCCGTAACGACAAAGTTCTGCTCGGTGGTGCCGTTCGTCAGCTTGACATCGTTGTCCTTGATCTTGAAGCCGGCCAAGGCCGCGTCGGCGAATGTCGCATATTGGCGAAGATCCACCATCAACTGAAGCTTGCAATCCTGGGCGACGATGATCTGCAGTTTGTTGCAGATCGTGGTCTTCAACCCGTCTTCAGTGACGGTGGCCGCCTTTAACTGGCCGGTGCGCAACTGGCGCGCGACATCGTCGGTGATGTTGGCCATCACTTCCTGCGCGGCAAACGAGATGCAGCTTTCCAGAATGGCAAAGACAAGCAATGCGAACGGGACTGAAAGGATCGCGAATTCGATTGCCGTGGCGCCGCGGCGGTCGCGAAGAAAACGGGCGAAAAACCTTGGGCTTCTCGCCTTGTGTTCGCCTGCGGAGCCGAATTCCTTGCTCATGTCTGATCCTGCCGATCTCTATGCGGTCTCGGAAGGAGCAACTAGCGCAAACCGATTGAGGTCCGGTTTGGATGATCGCTAAAGTCGGCGCTGGCTTCTTAACCAGCCGATAACCTGAACGGCATTCGGCTGCACCATCCTAATGGCTGACACTCATCTCCGCTTCGGAGGACTTCTCCGCATCGCTCTTGTAGGAGCTTTCGCAATAGGGCGTGCAGGACATCGTCTGGATTTCGGCACGCCTATAGATACGCACGGACGAGGCGGCCTGGCGCACGACGGTAACCTGCTCGTCGACGATTGGGCTGCCGTCGGTGTCGAGCACGACCAGATTGGTGACGCCGAAGCCCTTGCCGGTCAGCACGATCGTCGAGGCGTCCTGCACGGAAGCGTCGGCGATTGCCGGGTTACCGACCACGATGGTGTCGGCGGGGCGCGACAGTTTGACGATCTTGGCCTGGTTCATCGTGACCTCGATGCCGGGGCCGGCCATGGCTGGCGCGACGAAGGTCGTGGCGGCAAGAAGCGCGGCAATCACGATTGACGATCTCGGCTGGGCCATTGAGGCGCTCCACGCAAGCAGACTGATCAACGGAACATGAACGAGATTGGTGAACCAACGGTTAAGCATGCGGTGCTGCCAATGGTGCCATGGCCAACAAGGGCGCCCGCGAGGCGCGATCCGGTCGGGGGCCGCAAGCCCACCAAACCCGGGACTGGAAGGCTCGGCGATACTTTAGCCCGAAGTTAACCACGCAATATGTTCGAACCGGGAAAGGAATCGGTAAGGCTGTTTATTAAGCCGATCGAAAGAGCTTCTCCCTAGATTGGCAGCATCCGATCAACCATCACAGAAGTTGACGGAAGTGCTGTAACACGTGGAGTAGGAGCTCTCGAATGTCTAATCTCATCGCACGTTTTGTGAAGGACGAATCCGGCGCGACCGCTATCGAATATGGTCTGATCGCCGCTCTCATCGCGCTCGCCATTATCACCGGCGCCACCTCGCTCGGAACTGCGCTCAACGGTAAGTTCACCGCCATCGGAACCACCTTGACCAACAGCGGCGGCTGATCGGCCCTATCGCCGAGCATTTGGATTGCGTTTTGGAAAAGGGCCGCCGCATGGCGGCCCTTTTTCCATGCCGCTGCCAACATCACTCGTCTTTTCGTTCCGGGCCTCATCAATCGTTAATCGAACATTCCTAGATTGAGCCCTGTGAAATCGGACAATAGGCATGGCGCCGATGCTTGAAGCCCTGATCTTCGTCGTTTTTCCGTTCTGCATGCTGTTTGCCGCGATCTCCGACATGCTGTCGATGACGATCGCAAATCGCGTGCCGGTTCTGCTCGTCGTTGTTTTCGCACTGGTCGCGCCGCTGACGGGTATGGAATGGGCGGCCTATGGCGGGCATTTCGCCGCCGGCGCCCTGGTTCTGGCCGTGACGTTCGGCCTGTTTGCGATGGGCGGCATGGGCGGCGGCGACGCCAAGCTTTTGGCCGCCACCGCGATGTGGATGGGTCTCAATGTCAGTCTCGTCGAGTATCTTGTCGCCTCGACCATCATCGGTGGCCTGCTGACGCTCGCGATCATCCTCTACCGGAAGTCGTTGCTTGCGGCAGTTACCGGCCAGAATCCGTTTCTGCGCCATTTCGCCGACGAGGCAAAAGGCGTTCCTTACGGCGTAGCGCTCGGCCTTGGTGGGTTGCTGACCTATCCGGATTCGCCTTTGATGGTATGGGCGCTCACTAGGCTCGCGACCTGACCGCGAATTAATTTTGTTGTCTGTCAGCATTGCCGCAACCGGTTCTCAACAGGCCCGGCCCCGGCCATTTTGGCCGATCAGGGCACATTCCGGCTAATTTATGTAAACCTTAAATTAATCACGATCGTAAGCATTACATTAACCTTGTTTTGACGATTGCCGCTGCAAAGTCCGGCCTGGCTACGTGGTTTGCCAGGGCAAGGGTTCGGACAGATGCCAGCATCGCGATTGATAATTCTGATCGTGGCGGTGGCCGCGGCCGGTGGCGCGGGCTATGTCGCGAAAAACATGGTGGCACCGCCGCCCCAGGTCGTCGTCGATTCCGGCCCCCAGGGCCCGGCCGTGGCTCTGCAGGATGTGCTTGTGCTTTCGGGCGACGTTCCGATGGGCAGCCCGATCGAAAACAACATCGCCTGGCAATCCTGGCCCGCCGACGGCGTCAATGCGAATTTCATCACCCGCACCGCCGAGCCCGAGGCGCTGGAGAAGCTGAAGAGCTCTCTTGCCCGTGTGGCGATGTATGCCGGAGAGCCTCTGCGGCGTTCCAAGCTGATCGGCGAGGGGCAAAGCTTCATGTCGTCGATCCTGCCTTCCGGCATGCGGGCGGTCGCCACGGCTATTTCGGCCGACACGTCGGCCGGCGGCTTCATTCTTCCGAACGATTTCGTCGATGTGATCATGACCCGCAGAGCCGATGCCAGTGCCGCTGGCGCCGGTTTCAACACCGAGACCATCCTCAAGAACATCCGCGTCCTGGCCATCGACCAGACCATTCAGGAGGACGAGGAAGGCAAGAAGACCAGGGTGGGCCAGACCGCCACGCTGGAACTGACGCCCAAGCAGGCCGAGATCATCACTGTCGCCCAACAGATGGCCGATCGCTTGACCCTGGCGCTGAGGGCGGTCGCGGATACGCAGGAAAAGAATCTGGGTGAGGCCGACTACCTCGTTTCCGGCAATGGCCACAGGGGAACGGTGAGGCTGATCAAGTCGGGCGAAGTTTCCGAAGTAGGGGCAAGGAAATGAGGCTAAGTGGTAAACTGCCGGCAATCGCAGCCGCGGCATTCGGCCTGCTGCTCGTCGGAACGAATGTGCAAGGCAGCGCTGTCGAGGCAAAGAATGCCCAGGTCACGGCATCGACGGCCACCCAGCGCGTCAAGCTTGGTCTTAACAAGTCGGTGGTCATCGACCTGCCGAGCGATGCCTACGACATTCTCGTCGCCAACCCGGCGGTGGCCGATGCGGTGACCCGCACCGCAAGGCGCATCTACCTGTTCGGCAAGGCGGTCGGCGAGACGAACATCTTTGTCTTCGGCCCGAATGGCGAGCAGATAGTCAGTCTGGATCTGGCCGTCGAACGCGACGTTGCCGGCCTCGAGGATTATATCAGGCGCTTCCTGCCGACGTCGGCCGTCAAGGTGGAACTGCTGAACGACAACGTCGTTCTCACAGGAACCGTGGATACTCCCTTAGATGCCAAGCGGGCCGAAAAGCTGGCAAATATGTTCGTGTCGGGTGGTGAAGCGACGACAGGACAATATTCCCAGACCGCGGCCGGCGGATCGGCCCAGAGCGGTGTCGACATCAACAACCCGGACCAGGAGCGCCGCACCAGCCAGATCGTCAACCTGATCCAGATCATCGGCGACGACCAGGTCACGCTGAAGGTGACGGTCGCCGAGGTCAGCCGCTCGGTGATGAAGCAGCTCGGCGTCAACATGGTCGGCAGCGGCGGCAGCAACGGCATCAGCTACGGCGCGCTCAGTGACCCTTTCACGGGTCTCGGCAAGCCGCTGTCGAATGCGGGCTTCAATATCGCCGCCTCGGGGCTGCAGGCCTATATCAACGCCATGGAGCAGTCGGGGGTCATGAAGACCCTGGCTGAGCCGACCCTGACCGCCGTGTCCGGTGAGAAGGCGACCTTCAAGGTCGGTGGTGAATACAATATGGTGACCGGCGTTTCCGCGAACGTATCGCAAGACAACCAGACCGGCCTGAAGACCTACAGCGTTGAAAAGATCGAGTACGGCATCGGCCTGGAATTCCAGCCGGTGGTGTTGTCTCCCGGCCGCATAAGCCTGAAAGTCAGAACCTCGGTTTCCGAACCGACAACCGAGGGGTCCGTGTCGGCATCCACGGACAATCAGAGTATCGGCATGAATGCCCTTTCGCTGCGCAAGCGTCTTGCCGATACGACGGTGGAATTGCCATCTGGCGGCTCTATGATGATCGCCGGCCTGGTTCGCGACGATGTCAGGCAAGCCGTCAACGGCTTGCCGGGGCTGACAAAGATACCGGTACTCGGCGCGCTTTTCCGCAGCAGGGACTTCGTGCGCAACGAGACCGAGCTCGTCATCATCATCACGCCCTATCTGGTGAAGCCGGTGGCGCGCAACGACCTTGCCAAGCCGGACGACAATTTCAACGCCGCCAGCGATGGCGCCGGCATGTTCCTCGGCCGCGTCAATCGCGTCTACGGCACCATGCAGACCGACAAGCCCAACGGCCGCTACCACGGCGTCGTCGGCTTCATCTACAAGTAAGCGGGGAAGCGGACATGTCTCAGTTAGTATTGAAGGCAAGCACCATCGCCACAACGATGCGCTTTGGCCGTTCGCAAGTTTGCCGGCGAGCCGTTCCAGTCGTGGCGGTTGCGGTTGTGGCGCTGCTCGCCGGCTGCGCCCATCGCGACAGCATCACCGTCGGCGCCATCCCGGATGATTATCGCACCAACCATCCGATCGTGATCGCGGAAAAGAATCAGAAGATCGACCTGCCGGTGGGCGCCGGCGATCGCGGCATGACCGGCTCGCAGCGCGATACGCTTTCGGGCTTTCTCGACGGTTACGACAAGAGCGCCGCCCCGGCGCTGACGATCGCAATCCCGAGCGGATCGGCCAACGAGGTCGCTGCGACGGCGGCGGCCCGCGATTTTGGCCGGCTCGCGATCGCCGCCGGCGTCAAGCGCAACCGGATCGTTGTCACCTCCTATCAGGCTGCCTCGAGCGAGGTATCGTCGCCGGTTCGCGTCGCCTTTGTAGCGGTGAGGGCGCAGACCGACAAATGCGGACGCTGGCCCGACGACCTCGTCGATACGTCGGAAAACAAGCACTATGCCGACTTCGGCTGCTCCTATCAGAACAATCTTGCCGCCCAGATGGCCAACCCGACCGACCTGCTCGGCCCGCGCAAGCCTGCCAATATTGATCCGGCAAATCGTAGCCAAGCCATCGACGTCTACCAAAAGAGAGGCATCTCAGATGAGTTCCTCGGCAATTCGGAAGTGACGTACTGAGCCGCCAGTCTCGGATTGAACAGGCCACGGGAAAGAGCATGACGATGAGCAACCTTGCCTACGACGCCCCGGTGGACGGCAGCGATACCTCGCAGCAGGACATCGCCGCGATGCAGGCATTGCGGCCGATCCCGCGCATCTCGATCCAGGCATTCTGCGAGACCGAGGGCGTGGCCAATCCGGTCGAGCGCGCCGGCGAGGACCGCCGCATGACGAAGGCGCATCTCAAGGTCCACATGGGCGGCGTCCCCACCGCCATCGAATTCTACCAGTCGGCGCCGACGCCCAACCTGATCCTGCTGGAATCGCGCAGCGAGCCGAAGCAATTGCTGGAGCAACTCGCCCAGCTCTCGGAATATTGCGATCCGACCTCGAAGGTGGTGGTGATCGGTCATTACAATGATGTTGGTCTCTACCGCGAACTCATCCGCAACGGCATTTCCGAATATGTGATCGCACCGGTGTCGATGGCCGACATCGTCAGCGTGATATCGTCGATTTTCATCGATCCGGAAGCCGAGCCGCTCGGCCGCTCGATCGCCTTTGTCGGCGCCAAGGGTGGTGTCGGCTCCTCGACGATTGCCCACAATGTAGCCTGGGCGATGTCCACCCTATTCAAATCCGAAGTGGTCGTCGCCGATCTCGATCTGGCGTTCGGCACGGCCAACATCAACTTCGACCAGGATCCGGCGCAAGGCATCGCCGAGGCGGTGTTTTCGCCGGAGCGTATCGATGAAGTCTATCTTGACCGGCTGCTGACCCAGTGCGCCGAGCATTTGTCGCTGCTGGCAGCGCCTTCGACGCTCGATCGGGTTTATGATTTCGATTCCGAGGCCTTCACGCAGCTCATTGACACCGCTCAGCGCAGCGTGCCGCTTTTGGTTCTCGATGTTCCCCATGTCTGGACGGGCTGGACCAAGAACACCCTGATCAAGGCCGATGAGATCGTCATCACGGCGACGCCGGAACTGGCCAATCTGCGCAACACCAAGAACCTTGTCGACATGCTGAAGCGGCTTCGTCCCAACGACCCGCCGCCGAAGCTGGTCATCAACCAGGCCGGCGTCCCGAAGCGCCCGGAGATTTCGCCGTCCGATTTCGCCGAGCCGCTCGGCCTGTCGCCGATGTCGGTCATTGGGTTTGATCCGTTGCTGTTCGGCAATGCCGCCAACAACGGACGCATGCTCGGCGAAATGGATGCCAAGAACCCGGTTGTCGCAATGATCAACGAAATCGCGCATGTGCTGACCGGGCGCAGCGAAATCAAGGCCAAGAAGAAGGCCGGGCTTGGCAATTTGCTCGGCAAGCTCTCGCGCAACAAGAAGTGATGCTTCAGCAGTGGAATCGGTAGTCGATCATGTTTGGTAAAAGAGGCAGCGACGACGGCAGCCGGTTCACGCCGGAATTTCGCCAGCCAGCACCGGCGCCTGTTGCGCCGCCGGCTGCAAGTTCCGCGGACACGGCGGTTCTGGCCCGGCCTGCGGCCGCGCCAAGCGCACCTGTCGCGCCGCCGGCGCGCCGTGCGGTCGAGGCGCCGCCATTGGCGCCTGAGCCGAAGCGGGCACAGCGCGAAAAGAGCGAAACTTACTACGACACCAAGAGCCAGGTTTTCTCCGCGCTCATCGACACGATCGATCTATCGCAGCTTTCCAAGCTCGATCCTGAGAGCGCGCGCGAGGAAATCCGCGACATCGTCAACGACATCATCGCGATCAAGAATTTCGCGATGACGATCGCCGAGCAGGAAGAGCTGCTCGAGGACATCTGCAACGATGTGCTCGGCTATGGGCCGCTCGAGCCACTGCTCGCACGCGACGACATCGCCGACATCATGGTCAACGGGTCCAAGAACGTCTACATCGAAGTCAACGGCAAGGTCGAACAGACCGGCATCCGCTTCCGTGACAACCAGCAGCTTCTCAACATCTGCCAGCGCATCGTCAGCCAGGTTGGCCGCCGTGTCGACGAGTCCAGCCCGATCTGCGACGCCCGCCTTCCCGACGGCTCCCGCGTCAACGTCATCGCGCCGCCGCTCTCTATCGACGGCGCCACGCTCACCATCCGCAAATTCAAGAAGGACAAGCTGACGCTCGATCAGCTGGTCAAGTTCGGCGCGATCTCACCGCAGGGCGCCGAAGTCCTCAAGATCATCAGTCGTGTTCGCTGCAACATCGTCATCTCGGGCGGTACCGGCTCGGGCAAGACGACGCTGCTCAACTGCCTGACCAACTATATCGACCGCGAGGAGCGCGTCATCACCTGCGAGGATTCGGCCGAGCTGCAATTGCAGCAGCCGCATGTCGTCCGCCTCGAAACCCGTCCGCCCAATCTGGAGGGCGAGGGCGAGGTGACGATGCGCGACCTGGTCAAGAACTGCCTGCGCATGCGGCCCGAGCGCATCATCGTCGGTGAAGTGCGCGGACCCGAAGTGTTCGACCTTCTGCAGGCGATGAATACCGGCCATGACGGCTCGATGGGAACGATCCACTCGAACAGCCCGCGCGAATGCCTGAACCGTATCGAATCCATGATCGCCATGGGCGGTTATTCGCTGCCGCAGAAGACAGTGCGCGAAATCGTCGTCGGCTCCATCGACGTGATCATCCAGGCGGCGCGTCTGCGCGACGGATCGCGCCGCATCACCCACATCACTGAGGTGATCGGGATGGAGGGCGACGTCATCATCACGCAGGATATCGTCCTCTACAATATCAAGGGCGAGGACGCCAATGGCAGGCTGCTGGGAGAGCATGTATCGACCGGCATCGGTCGCCCGCATTTCTGGGACCGTGCCCGCTACTATGGCGAGGAGCAGCGCCTCGCCATTGCGCTCGAGGCGATGGAGAAACGCGCTGACTGACGCATCCTGGGGCGTAAGGGTTCGGGCCAATGTTTGGAATTGACGGTACAGTACTGGCGTTTGTCGTACTCGCCGGCTTCAGCGCCGGCGCCGTCGCCTATGCATTTCTGTTCACTCGGATCAGCAACGAGAAACAGGTCGGCAAGCGACTCGAATCAATCAGGACCGCCGAGACGGATCGCTCGGTCGTCAAGGCCTCGCGCGATCGCGCGGCGGAAGCCACCAAGCGGCGCAAGTCGGTTCAGGATTCGCTCAACGAGCTCGACGCAAAGCAGAGAACCAAGGACAGCGCCGTCAAGAAGCCGCCGCTGAAAGCCCAACTCCGTCAGGCCGGCCTGAAGGCTACCGTAGAGCGCTTCTATATATATTCCGCCGTATGCGGCCTCGTTTTGACGATGGCCGCCTTTGTGGCCGGAGCGCCGATGCTCGCCTTGCCGGGCGTGCTGGTTGCTGGGGGGCTGGGCCTGCCGCGCTGGTTCGTCTCGTTTCGTCGCGCCCGCCGGGTCAAGGCATTTCTCAACGAATTTCCAAACGCGCTCGACATCATCGTGCGCGCGGTCAAATCCGGCCTGCCGCTGAACGACGCCGTGCGCCTGATCGCCAACGAATCGCCCGAGCCTGTGAAGTCCGAGTTTCGTCGCATCGTCGATTCACAGCAGATGGGCCTCTCGATCCCCGACGCAACCTTGCGCATGCCTGAAACCATGCCTTGCACGGAGGCAAGCTTCTTCGGCATCGTCATCCAGATTCAGTCGCAGGCAGGCGGAAATCTCTCCGAGGCGCTGGGCAATCTTTCGCGCGTGCTTCGCGACCGCAAGAAGATGAAAGCCAAGGTCCAGGCGCTGTCGATGGAAGCGAAGGCGTCCGCCGCGATCATCGGTGCGCTGCCCTTCATCGTCGCCTTTCTCGTCTACCTGTCGAGCCCGGCCTACCTGATGCCGCTTTTCAACACCAGCGTCGGAAATCTGATCCTTGGTTGCGCCGCGGTCTGGATGTCGATCGGCATCCTGGTGATGCGCAAGATGATGAACTTCGAAGTCTAGGATGCTGGCATGACCGAGCAAGTCATCAAAACCCTGACGGATCCGAGCTTTCTGATCGCGCTGCTGGTCGGAATAGCGGTGTTTGCGACCGTCTTCACCTTGCTGCCGGCGTTTGGCGGAAACCAGCTCAAGTCACGCATGAAAAGCGTTGCCCTGGAACGCGACGAACTGCGTGCCAAACAGCGCGCCCGGCTTGCCGTCGAGGCGGATCGCCGTCGCAAGGGCCTGCGCGAGGAACAGTCTGTTGGCATGCGCAACATTGTCGACCGGTTGGATCTGAGGCGCGCGCTCGCCGACGAGGGCACGTTGCAGAAACTCAAAGTGGCCGGATTTCGTGGCCAGAATCCGCTGACGCGGTTCCTTTTCTTCCGTCTCGTGCTTCCCTTCGTCGGCTTCGCGCTGGCCACAATCTACATCTTCGTGCTCGGAGGATTGCCCGACAAGCCATTGGTCATCCGGCTGTTCGTCTGCATCTTCGTTGCGTATGGCGGCTTCTACGCACCGGTCGTCTATATCAACAACCGCGCCACCAAGCGCAAGCAGTCGATCCAGATGGCGTGGCCGGATGGGCTCGATCTGATGCTGATCTGCGTCGAATCGGGCATGTCGGTGGAAGCCGCGCTGCGCAAGGTCGCCGACGAGATCGGCGCGCAATCGGTGGCGCTGGCGGAAGAATTCATCCTCACCAATGCCGAGCTTTCCTATCTGCCGGAGCGCAAGCAGGCCTACGAGAACCTGGCAAGTCGCACCGGCCTGGATTCGGTCAAGGCGGTGTCGCAGGCACTCGTCCAGGCCGAGCGTTACGGCACGCCGGTGGCGCATGCACTGCGCGTGCTTGCCGCCGAAAGTCGCGACATGCGCATGAACGCGGCCGAGAAGAAGGCCGCCGCCTTGCCGCCAAAGCTCACCGTGCCGATGATCCTGTTTTTCCTGCCTGTGCTTTTCGCCATCATTCTGGGCCCCGCCGGCATTCAGGTCAGTCAGCGCGGTATCTTCGGAGATCATCCGGCGCCGGCGGCAGCTCAGTAGCAGTGCGGCAAATCCCGTAGTACGACATGTGAAGAAGCCGCGCTGGATGCAGCGCGGCTCTTCATTTCAAGGCCCTTGCAGATTGTCGTCTCAGTTGGTCGCGGGCTTTGACTTGTCCTGATCCTTGAGCTGGCTCCAGGCATTCTGCTGCGCCAGCATCTGCCTGAGATAGGCGACGTTTGCCTGCGCCTGTTCAGGCGAGAGTTCCTGTGAGGCGATCTTCTCGGCCTCGTCGAAACGGCCCTGCAGGCCGACGACCAGCGCCAGGTTCTGGCGGACCCGGCTGTCCGCATTCGACTGCTGCGCGGCCGAGCGCATATAGGTTTCGGCGGTGCGCAGATCCCCTTCCAGCACATAGGACATGCCAAGGTTGGAGAGCACCGAAGGCTCGTTCGGCTTGAGTTCGAGCGCCTTGCGGTAAAGCTGGCGCGCATCGGCCTTCTGGCCGGTCTGGTCGAGAATGGCCGCTTCGGCCGACACCAGCCTCCAGTCGGGATATTCCGGCGTTTGAGCGCGGCGTACGGCGTCGAGTGCCGCCTCGAACTGGCCATTGGCGGCCAGCGCCTTGCCGTAGGCGGCAAGCACGTCACGATCCTTCGGCAGAGCGATCGCCAGCTTGCGCATCACGGCGAGCGACTGGTCGGCGTCGCCATCCATCTGCAGTGCCGCCGCATAATTTGTCGCTATCCGCTTGTCGTTGGGGTTCCTGGCGTAGGATTGGCCAAGTGCGCCGGTGGCATTGTGCAACTCTCCGGCCGACATGGTTTCCAGAGGTTTGCCGCCGGTGCGTCCGATAGAGCCGGTGGAGAGCTTGTCGGTTCCGCAACCGGCGACGCCCGCCGCGAGCGCCAGCATAAGGGCCGTGGTGATGAGCCGTTTTCCCCTGGCGTTGATCGTGCGGTTGGTCGGCATCGGCACCGGGCCTCCATTCATGCGCGGCCATTGCGTGGCCGTCTTCCCTCCCGCAGAAATATTCTGTTAACCCTAACGGACAGTTAAGAACGCCGACTCAGGCGCCCGCCGCACGGAGACCATCGAATGCCTGTCGAACTCGTCGAGAAGAAATTGCCGGGCGCACTGCCGGTTCATCTGGTCGCCAGGGACGGCCTGGACGCGGCCGGTCTTGCGCCAGCCGCTATCGCCTGGGCCAGAGCCAACGGCTTTTCCGGCGAGGCAGGCAGGACGCTGGTCGTGCCTGGCGAAAACGGAGCGCTCGGCGGCGCCTTGTTCGGTATCGGCGATGGCGAAGGCGCGCTCGCCCTCGGCGCATTGTCGAAAGCCTTGCCGGCAGGCGACTGGCATTTCGCCTCGATGCCGGTCGAGCCGGAACTCGCGGCAACCGCGCTGGTGCTCGGCGGCTATGTCTTCACCCGTTATGGCAAGAAACCCGGCAAGGCGCTGCGCTTCGGCCTGCCTGCCGGAGTCGATGCCGGGCGGGTTCGCCGCATCGCCGATGGCGTTTTCCTGGCCCGCGATCTGGTCAACACGCCAACCAGCGATATGGACCCGGAAGACTTGGAGAAGGCGGTGCGGACCCTGGCCGGCAGCCACAAGGCCAAAGTCTCGGTGGTCACGGGTGACGATCTCCTCGAGCAGAACTTCCCGATGATCCATGCCGTCGGCCGCGCGTCGACCGCCGCGCCGCGCCTGATCGACATGCATTGGGGGCAGCAAGGCGCGCCGAAGGTGACGCTGGTCGGCAAGGGTGTCTGTTTCGACACTGGCGGTCTCGATATCAAGCCGTCGTCCGGCATGCTGTTGATGAAGAAGGACATGGGCGGTGCCGCCAACGTGCTCGGCCTGGCCTCGATGATCATGGCTGCCGGGCTGAATGTGCGGCTGCGCGTGCTCATTCCCGCGGTCGAGAATTCGATTGCCGGCAACGCCTTCCGGCCTGGCGACGTACTGACGAGCCGCAAGGGCATCACTGTCGAGATTGGCAACACGGATGCCGAGGGAAGGCTGGTGCTGGCCGATGCGCTGGCGCTGGCCGACGAGGAGGAGCCGGGGCTTCTGGTCGACATGGCGACGCTGACCGGGGCTGCCCGCGTCGCGCTAGGTCCCGATCTTCCGCCGTTCTATACCGGCGACGAAGTGTTGGCATCCGATCTCGCTGAGGCTTCCGTCGCGGCCGAGGATCCGCTGTGGCGCATGCCGTTGTGGCGGCCTTACGATGCCAAACTGTCGTCGAAGATCGCCGACATCAACAATGTCACCACGGACGGCTTTGCCGGCTCGATCACAGCGGCACTGTTCCTGAAGCGCTTTGTCGAAAAGACCGCGGGCTGGGCGCATTTCGACATCTTCGCCTGGAACCCCGCCGACCGCCCGCATGGCCCCGCCGGCGGCGAGGCGCAAGGCATCCGCGCGCTGGAGCGGATCATTTCGAAACGCTTTGGCTAGCAACAAGAAGGTTAGCGACTGAAACGGAACCGAAACAATTTGCCGTCATGCTGGCGCGATGTCGATTGCGATGCGCCCAAGCCAGGCCTTGCGACTGTGGCAGCAAGTGATGCTGTCGCAGGTGCGCGACAATGCGCCTGATCTGACCATGCGCCAGACCGCGATCCTGTTCACAATCTATCTTGACCCGCCGCCACATACCGTGCGCGGGCTAGCCGCCCGCCTCAACGTCACCAAGCCGGTGATCACCCGCGCGCTCGACACGATGGGTGCATTGAAACTGGTGTCGCGGCATCGCGATGAGCTCGACAAGCGCAATGTTCTGATCAGGCGCACGGTCGAGGGCGCGCTCTTTGTCGAGCGCTTCGGCGATGGTATCATCGCCAAGGCCCACGAGTTACCCATCTAATTTCAGAGTTGCCGATTTGACTGCCAGGGATGCCCGCCTTCACGCTTTCCGTTCCGACCTTGCCGATGCACGGCTGAAGGGCGAGGTCGCCGCCGACCGCTTCGTCGCTGGCCGACCAGCGCGGATCACCGCGTCCGTGGCCGATATCCGCAAGGCGCCGCGGCCGGATGCCGGCGTCAACACGCAAGCCCTGTTCGGCGATGATGTCCTCGTCTTCGAGGTCACTGAGGGCTGGGCCTGGATCCAGGCCGAACGCGACGGCTATGTCGGCTATGTCGCCGATACCATGCTGGGCGGGCGGGACCATGCGCCCACGCATATCGTCTCGGCACCACGCACTTTTCTTTATCCTGGACCCGATCTGCGGTTTCCGATCTCAGGACAATTGTCGATGGGATCGACGGTGACAGTGACGGATGCCGCCGAGACACGCGGCACCCACTATGCCGTCCTACCCTCCGGCGAAGCGATCATCGCGGGTCATCTGCGGCCTCTCGGTGAAGTGGCCACCGATTATGTTTCGGTGGCTGAGATGTTTCTCGGCACACCCTATCTCTGGGGCGGCGCTTCCGGCTTCGGCATCGATTGTTCGGGCCTGGTGCAGCTGGCGATGCGCATGGCCGGCGGGAACGTGCTGCGCGATACCGACATGCAGGCGGCGACGCTCGGCGAGCCGCTCGAACCGGGACCTGATTTCTCGGGACTTCGGCGCGGCGATCTGGCGTTCTGGAAGGGCCATGTCGCCGTCATGACCGACGCCGACACCATGATCCACGCCAACGGCCACACCATGCTGGTGTCGCGCGAAGGGCTGAAGGATGCCGTCGCCCGCATCGGCTACCTCTATGGCGGCCCGACGGGGTTTCGGCGGCCATAGGAAAGAACGATCCCCTTTTGTTCCGATTCTTCTTGGCGATTGACTGCCGTCGCGCTACCTCTGGCACGTGACAGAGCAGCCGCGCCTTGCCGAACAGAATGCCACCGTGGCCCTGCCCGAACCATTCATCCGATGGTTTGGCGAGAAAGGCTGGTCGCCGCGCGCCCATCAGATCGAGTTGTTGGCGAAGGCTCAAGCGGGGCAATCGGTGCTGCTGATCGCGCCGACCGGCGCCGGCAAGACGCTGGCCGGGTTTATGCCCTCGCTGACCGAATTGGCCAACCGGCCCAAGAGGAAACCGGGCCAGGCGCAGCGCGGCATCCACACGCTCTACATCTCGCCGCTGAAGGCACTGGCCGTCGACATCGAGCGCAATCTCGGCAAGCCGGTGGAAGAAATTGGTCTGCCTGTCACCATCGAGACGCGCACCGGCGACACGCCCGCCCACAAGCGCCAGCGCCAGAAGCTGGTCCCGCCCGATATTCTGCTGACCACGCCCGAGCAACTGGCGTTGCTGATTGCAGCAGGCGATGCGAGACGCTTTTTCGAGGACCTGCGCTACGTCGTGCTCGACGAGTTGCATTCACTGGTCACGTCGAAACGCGGGCATCTGCTGGCGCTCGGGCTGGCGCGGTTGCGCGGCTTTGTCCCTGGCCTGCAAACGATCGGGTTGTCCGCGACGGTGGCCGAGCCGGACAAGTTGCGGCGCTGGCTGGTCAGCCAGAATCCGCTCAAAGATTCGACGAGCCCGGGGATGGCCGAATTGATCGTCGTCACCGGCGGCGCGAAGCCCGAGATCTCCATCCTCGATTCGGAAGAGCGCGTGCCGTGGGCAGGACATTCGGCACGCTACGCCACGCCGGAGATCTACCGCGAGATCAAGCGCCACAGGACGACCTTGCTGTTCGTCAACACCCGCAGCCAGGCAGAGCTGCTGTTCCAGGAATTGTGGCGGGTCAACGAGGACACCTTGCCGATCGCGCTGCATCACGGCTCGCTCGACGTCGCCCAGCGCCGGCGCGTCGAGAAGGCGATGGGAGACAACGCACTGCGTGCCATCGTCGCGACGTCGACACTCGATCTCGGCATCGACTGGGGCGATGTCGACCTGGTCGTCCATGTCGGTGCACCGAAGGGTGCGAGTCGGCTGGCGCAGCGCATCGGCCGTGCCAATCACCGCATGGACGAGCCATCCAAGGCGATCCTCATCCCGGCCAACCGTTTCGAGGTGCTGGAATGCCGGGCGGCTCTCGACGCGAATTATCTCGGCGCGCAGGACACGCCGCCATTGATCGATGGTGGGCTCGATGTGCTGGCCCAGCATGTGCTGGGCTGCGCATGCGGCGCGCCGTTTCGTGCCGATGATCTGTTCGAGGAGGTGCGCACGGCTGCGCCCTATGCAAGTCTCGATCGGTCGACATTCGACCGCGTTGTCGATTTCGTCGCCACTGGCGGCTATGCGCTCAAGAACTATGAGCGATACGCCCGCATCCGGCTGAACAACGACGGGTTGTGGCGGGTGTCCAATCCCCGCGTTGCCCAGCAATACAGGTTGAATGTCGGCACCATCATCGAAGTGCCGGCGCTCAATGTGCGTTATGTGCAGGCTGGCAGCAGAGGCGCGGCTTCGCGCGGCGGCCGGGTTCTCGGCAAGATCGAGGAAGCCTTCCTCGAAACATTGACGCATGGCGATACGTTCATGTTTGCCGGCAAGGTGTTGCGCTTCGAAGGCATTCGCGAGAATGAGTGCTTCGTGTCGAACGCGCCTGGCAGCGATGCCAAGGTGCCTTATTATGGCGGCGGCAAGTTTCCGCTTTCGACCTATCTCGCTGAACAAGTCCGCATCATGCTGGACGACCCGCAGCGATGGAAGAAACTGCCCGAGCAAGTGGCTGATTGGCTGCGATTCCAGGCCGACAAATCGGTACTGCCGAAACGCGACGACCTGTTGATCGAGACCTTTCCGCGCGGCAACCGCCACTATCTGGTGGCCTATCCGTTCGAAGGCCGGCTGGCGCACCAGACGCTTGGCATGCTGCTCACCCGCCGCTTGGATAGGGCGGGAGCCAGGCCGCTTGGCTTCGTCGCCACCGACTATGCATTGGCGATATGGTCATTGGGCGATATGGGCGCGATGTTCAAAGCCAGGAAACCTTCGCTTAGTGCGCTTTTCGACCAGGACATGCTGGGCGACGACCTCGAAGCCTGGCTGGCCGACAGCTGGCTCCTCAAGCGCACATTCCGCAACTGCGCGCTGATCTCGGGACTGATCGAAAAACGTCATCCAGGCCAGGAGAAAAGCGGCCGCCAGGTCACCGTCTCGACCGACTTGATCTACGATGTGCTGCGCAGCCACGAGCCCGACCACATCCTGCTGCAGGCGACGCGTGCCGATGCGGCGACCGGTCTGCTCGATGTCAGCAGACTTGGCGACATGCTCTCGCGCATCAAGGGTCGAATCGTGCATAAGGCGCTCGAACAGATATCGCCGCTCGCCGTGCCGATTATGCTCGAGATCGGCAAGATGCCGGTGAACGGTGAGGCCGATGAAATGCTGCTGATGGATGCGGCTACACTGGTCGAGGAGGCGATGGGGCCGGGAATGCGTGAGGAATGAATTTTTCGCTGGCGCGCGTATCGCTGATAGCCGAGGCCGACCTTGTCGGCATCGCCGGCGAGCGCGCGGTATGCGACCCGCGTGGCGTGCTCTATTTTCCGGATCTGCGGCTTCTGGCCGTGTCCGATCTGCATCTGGAAAAGGGTTCGTCGCTGGCAAGGCGCGGCACGCTGATCCCGCCCTATGACACCGGCGCAACCCTGCTCAGACTGCAGGCGGTGATATCAGACTATCAGCCATCCATCGTCATCAGCCTGGGCGATAGCTTCCACGATGCCGGTGGCGCCGAACGCATGCATGCGAGCTTCCGTGAACGGCTGGAGGCGCTGATGGCAGGCCGCGACTGGTTCTGGGTTGCCGGCAATCACGATCCGGAAGCGCCCGCCGACCTGCCCGGCGAAACAGTGCGGGAACTCGCCATTGGCTCGCTGCTTTTCCGACACGAGCCGTCGAAGGTGCGCGTCGAGGGCGAAATAGCGGGCCACCTGCATCCCTGCGCCCGCATCGTGCAGCAGGGCCGCTCGGTGCGTCGGCGCTGCTTTGCCGGTGACGGTGGCCGCATGATCATGCCGGCCTTCGGCGCCTATACCGGCTCGCTCAACGTGCTCGATCGCGCCTATGCCGGACTGTTCCGCCTGGACACGCTGATGGCCTATATGCTTGGCACGGGCCGTATCTTCGCCATCTCGCACTCGATGCTCAGGCCCGGCTGAAACAGCCCTACCTTCCGTAATAGAGCGTGACGGTGTGCTTCGCCTCGGCGAAGAACAGCCAGCGTTCGACCAGCATGCCGGCGAACTGCACGATCGCGGCGAGCACCGATAGCGCCGCTGCGAAGGGCCAGGGCAGGGCGAAAGTAGCGGCGAACAGCAGGAGGGGCAAGGCGAAGGCCAAAGCCTGCGTGATCTGACGCAGCCGCGCGCCGTGCTTGCGCGCGATGCGAAAGCCCATTTCCTTGAGCAGGTAGTTTTCCTCTGTATGCGGCCATTCCAGCGAGCGCACCGTGCCGCCGGCCAGCCCGGTTGCGGTGTTGGCGGTGGTCGGGATTTCCAGCCGGTCGTTGTAGCGCCAGGTCGCCAGCTTCCAGCCCCAGCCGAGCAAGGTCAGAAGCACGGAAGCCACCACGATCGTTTTCGAGCCGAGAGCAAATCCCTGTAGCAGCGCGTTCAGCAGCACGCTGCCGGTCATCGCCGAAAAGATCAGGTAAGCCGGCAGCGTGTAGCGGCTGTGCCACTGGGCGATCGGTTTCAGCGAGGCATAGATCATGCCTGTGGTGCAGACGGTGACAACCGCGCCGCACGCGGCCAGTAGTCCAGCAATGGCCACCCAGCCACTGGTGCGGCCAAAAAATACCCAACCGATGCCGAACAGTCCCGCCGGGATGAAGGTGATGACCGAGGCGACGCCTTCACGCGACAGCCATGAACTGCGCCATTGCGAGAACGCCCGCCAGGCGCGCTCGGGCCTGCCGAGATGACCCGCCGAAGACAACAATCCGGCCGCGATCAAGCCGAGTGCTAGGCCCATGCCGACGAGGCCGAGCCAGAAATCAGGCGGAATCATCTGGAATCCTCCGAGCACGCCAAGCAGCGCCAGCAGTCCATAGCCGGCGCCGGTGACGGTGGTGAAGAAGACGACGGAGAAGGCTGGATGCATGGGCTAGTTCGAAAGCATGCGGTCGACCCAGCCGAGGAAGCCGCCTTCGGCCTGCACAGGTTCGAGGGCCGGCGCGGCCACCGATGCGGCGCGCTTGGTATGGGCGCGTGGCGGCAGGTATTTGTTGGTCGGGTGATAGCCGAGCTCCGGCATCAGGTCGACACCGCCGCGCTCCGCCACCAGTTGCGAGACAGCCGACAGGGGATCGCCCAGGTCGCCGAAATGCCGGGCGCTGGTCGGGCAAGCGGCGACGCAGGCCGGCACGCGGTCTTCTTCGGCCAGATTGTCATTGTAGATCCGGTCGACGCACAGCGTGCACTTCTTCATGACGCCGACATCGGTGTCGAATTCGCGTGCGCCGTAAGGACAGGCCCAGCTGCACAATTTGCAGCCGATGCACTTGTCCTCGTCGATCAGCACGATGCCGTCCGAAGCCCGCTTGTAGGAGGCGCCGGTCGGGCAGACGGTGACGCAGGCCGGCGTCTCGCAATGCAGGCAGGAGCGGGGAAAGTTGACGGTGCGCCCGCCCATCTCGGTGGTGTGTTCGTAGCTGTGCACGCGGTTGAACCAGACGCCGTCGACATGGCCGCCATAAGGGTCGATGTCGGTCAGCGGCGCCATGTGGCCGCCGGTGTTCCACTCCTTGCAGGCGGTGACGCAGGCTTGGCAGCCAACGCAGGTGTCGAGGTCTATAACCAGACCGAGTTTCTTGCCGCTTTGACTTGGCAGGCAGGTCATTCGGCCGCCTCTCTCGCCCTGCGGAACTCAGCGCCGAAAGTCAGCCTGTCGGGCGAGGGTTCGAAATGCGGTGGCTGCTGGAAACGCTCGAATTGCGGCTCGGTGAAGCCGGCCTCTTCCGCCGCGCATTTGACGATGCGCACGCGCAGATCGAACCATGCCGCCTGGCCGGTGACCGGATCGGAATTCGAATAGCGCTTGCCGTTGGCGTCGGCCGAGGTCTGGTCGCCGATGATATGGTTGAGCAGGAAGCCGCGATTGGATTCAGCCGCGTCGTCCTTCAGCCCCCAGCTGCCGCGCCGCTTGCCGATGGCGTTCCAGGTCCAGACCGTGCTTTCGTTCACTCCGTCGATCAGCTTGATCTGTCCCTTAACCCTGCCATTGATGCTCTCGATCCACACCCAGTCGTCATCGACAAGGCCTAGATCTGCTGCCGTCCGTTGATGCACGAACAGCCGGTTCTGGCTGGTGATCTGCCGCAGCCACGCATTCTGCGATCCCCAGGAATGGTACATGTGCATTGGCCGCTGCGTCAGTGCATGCAGCGGATAATTTTCGAGGCCGACGACCGCTTCCTCGAAGGGCATGTACCAGAACGGCAGCGGGTCCATGTAGGTCTCGATGCGTTGGCGATCGCCCTCCGGTGGCAAGACGCGGCCATGACCGCGCGCGGCCAGCCGGAAGCGTTGCATCGGCTCGCAATAGAGCTGGAAGACGATCGGCTCTGCCTTGGGGATGAAGCCCATCTGCACCGCGAAATCGAGATAGGAGCGGTTGGACATCTTGTAGTAACGCTGGTCATCCGCGAAATCATGATGCCAGAAGCCGCCATTGTCGATGTAGCGTTGCAACTGGTCCGGATTGGCCTCGCCCCTGCCGGTCGAGGTTCCATCCTTGCCACGCCAGCCGGCGAGCGGGCCGATGCCGGGCGTGCGCTCATGGTTGACGATGTAGTCGGCGTAGTCGCCATACTTGGCCGAGCCATCGTCGTTGACGAAGCCGGGCAGGCCGAGCCGCGCGCCGAGTTCGATCAGCACCGACTGGAACGGCCGGACATCACGGTCCGGCTCGACAACAGGATGACGAATGGCGTCCCCCGGCCCGTCGGCATGGCTGATCGGCCGGTCGAGCAGGCTGATGCAGTCATGCCGCTCAAGATAGGTCGTGTCCGGCAGCACGAGGTCGGCGAACGGCACGGTCTCGGAATAATAGGCATCGGAATAGATGATGAACGGGATCTTGTAGTTGCCCTCGTCATCATAGTCGGTCAGCATTGCCATGGTTTCGACGGTATTCATCGAGGAATTCCACGCCATGTTCGACATGGACATCATCAGCGTGTCGATCCTGTAGGGATCGCCGGCCCAGGCGTTGCGGATGACGGTGTGCATCAGGCCATGCGCGGCCAGCGGCGCATCCCACGAATAGGCCTTGTCGATACGGGTCGGTGTTCCGGCCGCATCGACCAGCAGGTCGTCCGGCCCGCAGACGAAACCGAGTGGCATGCCGTCGAGCGGCGTCATCGGCTTGATGGTCTTGCCGGCCGGTTTCGGTTCGGGCGGCGCGGATCGGGGATAGGGCGGCTTGAAGCGGAAGCCGCCCGGCACATCCACGGTGCCCAGCAGCACCTGAAGCAAATGGATGGCGCGGCATGTATGAAAACCGTTCGAGTGGGCGGAGATGCCGCGCATGGCGTGCATCGAGACAGGCCGCCCCTTGATCGTCTCGTGCCTGCGCCCGGCCCAGTCGGTCCAGGCGATAGGCAATTCGATCGTCTGTTCGAAGGCGACATGGGCGAGTTCGGCGGCGATCCTGCGGATCGTATCGGCGGCAATGCCGCAGCGCTCGGCGACCGCGTCCGGTGCATAGCTCTCATCAAGGTAGCGGTCGGCCAGCAACTGGAACACCGGAACGCAGCGGCGTCCGCCGATCGTGAAGCTGCCGGTCAGCGCGGGTTTCGCAATGGCATCGGTGGCGCTGACCGGCGTCTTTACCACCCTGTCCCAGCTCAACGGGTTACCGTCGGCATCGCGGACGAACAGACCGTCATCGGCCGCCCCCGGCTCCTGGATGACGAGGACATGGGCATTGGTGTAGCGCAGCAAATAATCGAGATCGACGCGGCCCGCCCTGAGCAATTCGTGGATGAGGGCGAATACGAACAGGCCGTCGGTGCCGGGCCGGATACCGATCCAGTCGTCGGCAATCGCATTATAGCCGGTGCGGCATGGATTGATCGACACCACCTTGGCGCCCCGCGCCTTGAGTTTGCCGAGACCGATCTTGATCGGGTTGGAATCATGGTCCTCGGCGACGCCGAACAGCATGAAATATCGGGTGTTGTCCCAGTCCGGTTCGCCGAATTCCCAGAACGAGCCGCCGATCGTGTAGAGGCCGCCCGCCGCCATGTTGACCGAACAGAAGCCGCCATGGGCGGCGAAATTCGGCGTGCCGAACTGGCTCGCCCACCAGCCGGTGAGCGATTGCGACTGGTCGCGGCCGGTGAAAAAGGCTAGTTTCTTGGGGTCGGTCCGACGGATGTTGGAGAGCCGTTCCGTCGCGATCGAGAACGCCTCTTCCCACTCGATCTCGCGGAATTCGCCAGAGCCGCGCGGGCCGGTGCGCAGCAATGGCTTCTTCAGCCTTGCCGGGCTGTAGTGCTGCATGATGCCGGAGCTGCCCTTGCCGCAGATCACGCCGCGATTGACCGGATGGTCCTTGTTGCCGTTGATGTAGCGGACCTTGCCATCCTTGATGTGCACATCGATGCCGCAACGGCAGGCGCACATGTAGCAAGTCGTCTTGGCGATGCTGTCGGAAACGGCAGGCGAGGTGTCGACGCCATCGCCTTCATCCGGTGCGCGGGTGTCGGCAAGCGGGCGTTGCGATGGTGCCGAATTCGCGCCGCGCGGCGGTCCCTGCATCATGATCCGGGGGTGCCCGTGCGGCCAACGGATTTGGCCCGTGTCTTCGGTCCGGGGCCGCGCATGTAGTGCTCTTCCGGATGATATCGATCGCCGGCCAGCCGCCGCCTTATGCTGCGGGTCCAATGCGCAAGCAGGGATCTGAACCGCCCGATCATTCTGCTCTCTGCGATCTCTCGGCGAGTTTTTTCTAACTTCGCCGTAAAACTTAGAATAAAGATATCGATCTGTCTAATCAGTTGTTCTTGTAAATTCGATCGATATTGGTTCTTAATGCGCCCATGACCCTGGACCAATTGCGGATTTTCGTCGCCGTCGCCGAGCGCGGCCATGTGACCAAGGCGGCGGAACTGCTGGGCATTTCGCAGTCGGCCGCATCGGCGGCCATCCGGGCGCTTGAAGAACAGCACGGCGTCCATCTGTTCAACCGGGTCGGCCGCAACATCGAGCTTGCCCAGACCGGTCACCGGTTCCTGCCGGAGGCCAAGGCCGTGCTCGAACGGGCCGCCGCCGCCCGCAATGTGCTGGAACATGTCTCGCAGACGGTCACCGGCAGCCTCTCGATCGCCGCCAGCCAGACCATCGCCAGCTACTGGCTGCCGCGCCGGCTGGCTTCCTTCCACGAAGCCTATCCCGCCGTCAGACTGAGCGTCAGCATCGGCAACACCAGGCAGGTCGAGGCCAATGTCCTCGATGGCGCGGCCGATCTCGGTCTGGTCGAGGGGCGCACCGAGTCCGACATCCTGCGCCGTGCCAAGGTCGACATCGACAGGCTGATGCTGGTCGTTGCCAGCTCGCATCCGGAGATCGCCGAAGTTACGCCCGGCCATCCTGACATCAAGGGCCTGCGCTGGATCATCCGCGAGGGCGGTTCGGGCACGCGCGAAGTGCTGGAGGATCTGGCGCGCCGCGAAGGAATTTCGCTCGCCGACCTCCAGATATTCCTGGTGCTGCCGAGCAATGAGGCTATCCGCCAGGCGGTCGAGGCGGGAGCCGGCGCCACCATCATTTCAGAGCTTGTCGTGGCGCGCTCCGTGGCCGAAGGCTTTCTCAGGTCCGTGCCGCTAGACGTGCCGAACCGCGACTTCGCCGTGATCACGCATCGCGATCGCCAGGCAAGCCTGGCCCAGATGGCGCTCAAAGCGCATCTGGGTACGTCAGCAGACCATGGGTGAGACGCGCGTCAGCCGAATTTTCGCTGAGCATCCAGTGCCAGGCCAAGTCCGACCGAGCCGAACATGTCGCCTTCGATGACGGATGCCTGCGGCACCAGCGACAGGATCTCTCGCCTTGCCAGCGGGATCGCGGTCGATCCGCCGGTCAGGAACACCGCGGTGATGTCGAACGGCCTGACCTGGGCGTCCTGGATGGTCTGCGCCACCGTTGCTGTGACCCGCTCGATGTCCCGGGCAATCGTGGCGTCCAGCCCGCTGCGCGTGATTTCGGCGGCGAACTCCGCGCCCGGCAACTTTACCGCGACCTCTGCGGACGAGCTGTCGGTCAGCTCGATCTTGGCCTTTTCGACAAGTGCGGCCAGCGCGTGTCCGTAGCGGTGTTCGACGATGTGGATGAAGCGGTCGACAAGGTCGGCGCGCTCGGCCTCGTAGCGGATCTGGCGCAGATGCGTCATCGCCTTGGCGGTGTAGACCAGGTTGATGCGCTGCCATGTCGCGAGGTCGATGAAGTAGCTTGCCGGCAGATTGCGCTTGCCGTCCTTGGTTGGCGTCAGGTAGCCGAGTTGCGGCATCACATGGGCGATGCTCAGCAGCCGGTCGAAATCCGTGCCACCGATATGAATGCCCCGGCTGGCCAGGATGTCGTCCTTGCGGTCGAGCGAACGGGAACGCTGCGGTGAAACGCGCACGATCGAGAAGTCCGACGTGCCGCCGCCCATGTCGATGATCAGCGCCAGTTCCTCGCGCGTCACCTTCTGTTCGTAGTCGAGCGCCGCCGCGATCGGCTCGAACTGGAAAGCGATGTGCTTGAAGCCCTGGGCGTGCGCGGCGTTTTCGAGTTCGCTTTGCGCCTTCGTGTCGGCCTCGGTATCGTCGTCGACGAACTGCACCGGCCGGCCAAGCACCACGGTCTCGACCATGTCGCCGGCATCTACCTCCAGCTTCTTCTTGAGATGGCCGAGGAACATGCCGACGATCTCCATGAAGCCAATCGACCGCGATTTGATGCGTGTCTTTTCATGGGCAAGCGAACTGCCGAGCACGCTCTTCAGCGAACGCATCAGCCGGCCCTCGATGCTGTCGGTGTAGTTGGCGATGGCCTGGCGGCCGAAACAGGTGCGGTTGTCCTCGAAGTTGAAGAACACGGCACTGGGCAGCGTGACCTGACCGTCTTCAAGCACGACGAGGCGCGGCTGCCCGTTCCGGACCACACCGACGGTGGAATTGGAAGTGCCGAAGTCGATGCCGCCGAAGGCTGGTCGCATGACAAGTTCCTGTATTTGTCGTCGGCGAGCCGATAGGCGCCATGAGAAATCGCGCGCTGCCCGGGGACAGGCTGCTCTGCCGAACCGAATTGTTTGTGTCTGCCAGTTGGCTGGGGAGCGCGGTCTACCGCATGCTCCCGCAAAGGGAAACCACTTTTCGGGAAAAGTTCTAAAGCGCGTCGTGTTTGAACGGATTCAGGCGACGCGCTTTAGGTTTTGATTCGATGCATGTCGTTTTCCCAAAACCGGGGGCCACTTTTGGGCGACATTGCATTAGTCTCGCCGGAAGATCAGCCTTCCGAGCCAGCCTGTCAGCATGGCCAGCGATATGGCGAAGACGCCATAGAGGAAGGAATAATTGTGCGCGACACGGAAGATCGACTGTTCGAAACCGGATTTGCGGATTTCGAGCTGCGCCGAGCTTTCCTTGATGAACAGGCCGCTCTTGAACAGGAAGGCGCGCGCCTTGTGGGTGCCGACCGGAACATTCGGCGCCAGCCTGACGGTGGCGCGAAACAGGTTCTGCGACAGGAATTGCACGCCGCCGACATTCTCGCTGTAGAGGCCGGTCGCCGACTTGCGCTCCCGCAATGCAGCGGTGAATTCCTCGATCGTCGCCGGGCTGTCGCCGGCATCGGCGGGCTGCATGTAGAGGTTGGAGGCGCCGAGCGACAGCTGCTTGTAGCTGTTGGGTTCGGTGATGTCCTGCAGCGGTCGCGTCGTCGCCACCGAATAGGACATCGGGACGTTCTCGAAGGTCTCGGAGTCCAGATTGACCCAGACGCCGAGCACCCGGTCCTTGCGGCGCACCACCACCGGTTTGGGCGGACCTTCGAGCACGACGATGACATCGTAACGGCCCTGGCGCGCGACGAATGGATCGGGATTTTCCAGCGAACCGAAGATGGTCAGGTCGGCGCCGGAAAAGCCGGCGGTGATCGAGACATTGTCGGTGGAGAGCCCGATCTGAATGCCTTCCGTCAGCGGGATCTGTGCCTTCGCCGGCACGGTGGCCGCAAGGAAAGACAGGTAAATGGCGGTTGCGAACGCGTTCGGAGCCCTCATCAGTTGAGGCCCGTGGCGGACAGCGAATAGAGATTGGGCGGGGTGACGAAAAGATCGATGGCCAATCGTATCGCCACCGCCAGCACCAGCAGCGCCAGCAAGGCCCTGAGCTGCTCGCCGCGCAGCCTCTGGCCGGCCTTGGCGCCATATTGCGCGCCGGCGACGCCGCCCGCCATCAGCAGGAAGGCCAGCACGACGTCGACCGTCTGGTTGGTAGTGGCATGGACGAGCGTCGTGTAGGCGGAGGTGAAGATGATCTGGAACAGCGAGGTGCCGATGACGACATTGGTCGGCACTTTCAGGAGGTAGATCAGCGCCGGCACCATGATGAAGCCGCCGCCGACGCCCATGATCGACGATAGGAAGCCAATGCCGGCGCCAAGGCCAAGCACCGGGATGACGCTGACGAACAGTTTTGATGCCCTGAAGCGCATCTTCAACGGCAAGCGATGGATCCAGTTGTGCTGTCCGGATTTCTTCAGCACCGGTGCCGCGCCGCTGCGCGTGGCGCGTAGCGCATTGACGCTTTCGACCAGCATCAGCCCGCCGACGGTGCCGAGCAGCACGACGTAAAGCAGCGAGATGAACAGATCGAGCTGGCCGAGGCGGCGCAGGAAGGCGAAGACGTAGATGCCGCCGGTGGAACCGATGATGCCGCCGGCCAGCAGCACCCCACCGAGCTTGAAGTCGAGCGTCCCTCGCTTCATGTGCGAAAGGACGCCGGAGACGGAGGAGGCGATGACCTGGTTGGCGCCGGTGGCGACCGCGATCGCGGGGGGTATGTTGTAGAAGATCAGCAGCGGCGTGATGAGGAAGCCGCCGCCGACGCCGAACATGCCCGACAGGAAACCCACCGCCGCACCCATGGCCAGCAGGACGAAGACGTTGACGGAAATTTCCGCGATCGGGAGATAGATGCCCACCCGTCAGTCTCGATCAGTTCTGCCTGTCGGTGAATGCAACCGTTGCGGGCATCTTGGCCCGACAAGCCAATTCGTTCTTGCGCCGGAGGTGCCGCGAAGTCAAACCACGCTACGCCGCCGAAACAAAAAACATCTCAATCAGTTAACAGGCAAATGTGTGGCAAGGGCGTCGTGGAAGCGACGCCTCTGCCGTTATTTGCGCGCCAGCAGCGCCTTGACCAGTTTTTCATCGACCTCGCCGGTCGCCGGCATCTTGTTGTCGGTCTGGAAAGCCATGATCGCGGTCTTCGTCTTCTGGCCCATCTTGCCGTCGGTGCCGCCGGCATCGTAGCCATTCTTGTTGAGAATGCGCTGGATGTTCTGGACGGCCTTCTTCATGTCGATACTGGCCGTCGTCTGCGGTGCGCCGTCCTGCCAGGATTCGGGAACGTCGGCCGAATTGGCCGCCGCGTCCAGCGGCTTGGGCTTCCACAGTTCGACTGCGGCGCGGGCGCGTTCGAGCTGCTCGGGCCGCAGCGCATTGGCGATCTCGTCACGCTTGGCCGCCGCATCCTTGTCGCCGGTCTTGGCGACGAGCGCGAACCATTTGTAGGACTCTTCAAGATTCTGCTTCATGCCGACGCCCTTGGCGGCGAGGATGCCGAGATTGAACTGGCTGTCCTTGACGCCGACGTCGGCCGCCGCCTGGAACCAGTGCGCCGCCGATTCATTGTCGGTCACGCCGTCCGCGGCCATGGCGAACAGCACGGCCAGATTGTGCATGCCGCTGGCGTTGCCCTGCTCGGCGGAAAGCTGGTACCAGGTCTTCGCCTTCTTGATGTCGCGCGCGACACCGATGCCCTTTTCGTAGAAGTTGCCAATGCGATATTCGGCCGGCGCGAAGCCGAGTTCCGCCGACTTCTCGTACCATTTGGCAGCTGCCGCCATGTCTTCCTTGACGCCGCGCGACTCAGCATAGCGCGAGCCGATCTCGAACAGCGCCTTGGCATCGCCACTGGCGGCGGCATCGCGCAAGGCGACCGGGCCGGCGTCAGCGGGAATGTCGATCTTGGCCGTGGTCGCCGCCGGCGAAGCATCCGTTGGCGGAACCGCGCCCGTGGTGTCCTTGGCGGCGGCCGGCTGGGCCGTCATCGGCTGGGTGCTTGTGTCGGCATCGCTTGTATCCGTGGCGGTTGAAACAGTCGGGCCCGGGGCAGTCGTGGCCGGCGCGGTCGAAGCTGTCGTGTCGGCCGTCGCCGCGTTGGCATCGGCGGGCGTAGCCGAAGCGACGGGGGCAGGAGCCGGCTCGGCTGCCGGCGCGGCATCCATCGACGGCTCGGCGCCTGGCGGCGTCGCCATCGTGCCTTGCGCCGCCATGTCGTCGTTGGTTGCCGGTTCGGACGGCTCGGCCTGTCTCACGGTACGATCCGGCGCGCTTTCCACTGCCGCGGGCTGAACGTCTGTCCGTGGCTGGCCAGCGGCGTCGAATGAGGCGGTTTTCACCGGCTGCGAGGCGACGATCGGCGCGACGTCGTTGCTCGCCACCTGGGCGGGATCGGCGAAGAAGGCCTTGCTCAGTTGCAAGGCGCCCAGCGCCAGCAATATCGCGGTTGTCCCCATCAGGATCGGCTTGCGCCGTGCCTTGAGCAGCTCGCCGATCCGCAGCGCCTTCACCGGTCCGGTTATTGTCGACTGGCGCTTCACCGCGTCGGCCTCGGCGGCGGCTGCCTGCGCCGCGCGCCGGGCCGCGGCGATGAAATCCGATTTCGCGGCATCGGTGTCGCTGGGCTTGGCCGGCTGGCCGCGCTCGTCGCGCACACGCTTCATGATGGCGTTGAGGTCAGGTGCGCCGGAGCCGGGCTCCAGCGGCCGGTTGGCCATTTTCGGATCGAGCGGCTCGTCGAGATCGACGCTCGGTACAGGGGCACTCGGCGCCGAGCCGGCCAATGGCGGAATGTCCGCCTCCTTCTTGCCCTTGAATGCGCGGGCCAGGCTGCCGAACATTGATTTGCGGCCGCCCGCCTGTTCGCTTTTCTCGGCAATCGGGTCGGAGCCGAGCGCCGCCATGGCCGCAGCAGCGGCGGCCTCGGCGGGCGTGCGAGTGCCCAGGCCCAGGCCGCTGCGAGCGCCCGGCTCGTTGCGGGGGATCGCGGCGGCGCGGCCATCGAGATCGGCCATGTCCCCAGTCAATGGCAAGGGCTGATCGATATCCATCGACGGCGGCTCGACGGCCATCTTGGGTCGCCGGGCGCCGCGCCAGTTGCTCGGTTCGGCCGGTGCCGCATCCAGCAATTCGCTCATCGCCTCGATTGGCTCGCTGGGCTCCAGCGAACCCAGCCGGTCGACGATCTTGAGCAACGTGTCGTGGATGGCCTCGAACGTTCGCGAATTGCGCTCGTCGGAGCGGCGCGTCAGCGTTTCAAGCGTCTTCAAATCCTGGGCAAGGCCGGAAACGGCCGTCGTGTTGGCACTCGAACCGGCCAGCGATCGCACCGCGTTCTCGGCCGCTTCGCGCGCCGCGCCGAGGATGGAATCACGGGTTCCGGCCAGCGACTTCTCGATTTCGTTGAGGCGCGGGCTGATGTCCTCGAATTCCGGCAGCGGCGTGCTGGGCCTGGAAAGATGGGCGGACAGGCCGGCGACCTGCGCCTCCAGGCTGCGGATCAGCGCCGGATCGATGCCGGCCACCTGCGCGGCCGACGCATCCAGCCGGCTTGAAATGTCTTCGAGCCGGCTTTCCAGGCCGCGGATCGCCGCTTCGCCGATGGGATCGGGAACACGCGTTTCCATGCGCTTGGCCAGCGCGGTGAAGCGGGCATCGATGGCATCCATGATGCCGGCGCTATCGACTTGCGGCATCCGCTGGTCAAGCCTGTCGGCAACCTCATCAAGCCGGCGTTCGAGATCGCGAAACAGCATGTTGCCCTGTTCGATGGCGTCGCCCTGTCGGCGTTCCATCATGCCCGACAGCACGTCGAAGCGTTGCTCCAGCCCGTGGAAGATGTAGTCGGCGTCAGGCATGGCGGGCGCCTGGTCGATCTTGTCGGCGATGAGTGCGATCTGCTTGGCCAGGCGCTCCATTGCCTGCTCGGGTAGATTGGCACGGCCAGCGAGCTCGTCGACCCGGCTCGATAGGGTGCTCAGCCGGTCCATGACCGCGTTGTCGGGCCGATCCTGCGCCACTTCCTCGATCTGCCGGGCAAGCGAGTCGATCCGCTTCTCGATGCGCTCGAAGGCCTCGTGGTCGAATGAATTGGCTTGCGCCGCGACCGTCGATGCAACGATGGCGCGGGAAATCTCGTCCAGCCGCTCGTCGATCATGCCAAGCGTGTCGCTGCCGCGATTGTCCTGCTGGCTGGCGAAGTGATCGACGGCGCCGGCAAGCGTGCGCACCTTTTCCTCCAGCGAGCGTAGCGACAGCGATTCCGGCAGGTTGTTGACGGCATTGCTGATCTGCTCCAGCCGGTCGGTCAGCATGGACAGGCCTGGATCGTCCGAGCGCTTGCGCTGATCGGCGTCGACGCGGTCCTCGAAAGCCGTCCAGCGGCGATCGAAATCGTCCCAGCGGCGGTCGACCTTCTGCACGCTCTCTTCACGTGCCAGCGTGTCGATCGCGGCTTTGACCTGTTCGAGCTCGAGTCGCAGCATGTTGACGCTTCTGTCGTCGCTCTTTTCGGCCAACGTCTGGATGGCGCCGGAAAGCCGTTCGAATTCAAGGCCGAGTTCGGCGCTGCCCTTGGCCGAGGCACCTGGCCTGGCGCCCGACTGGAAAGCCCGCTCGATGTCCTTGCGCAGTGCTTCGAATTCACGCTGCAGCCCGGCGGTCATCTGGTGGCGCAATTCCTCGCGCATGCCGCGCAGTTCACCGGCGATCTTGCCGACCATGGCAACGCCGTCTTCCTGACCGCGCACGCGATCGATGTCGCGGGCAATGGCCTGGTAATTCTGCCCGAAAGCGGCGGCTCCCTGCATCGGGGTCTTCGGGCGCGGCGCGGGCTGCGGATCCTCATACCAGCGCTGCTGGCTGGCGGGTCGGGCGGCGGGATAATGTGCATCGGCGCCATATTGACGGGGATCGGGACGTGCCATCGGGTCCTCGCGCGTCCGCTCCAGCCGCTGCTCCAGCGTTTCCAGCGACCGGTTCAACTGGTCAAGCGCGGTCTGCGGCCTGCGCTGCCTGCCGGCGTTGAGTGTGTCGAGATAGGACCGCTTGCTGTTCATAGGTGCGTCCGTCTTTCAGAATGGCTGGCTCGCGGCCAGTTCCCTCAAGTCCCTGTCGGAACGAGGCGACCGGCGGCTATGCCGCGGTGGAAGACGAGCTTCCCGGGTTCTCACCCGCGCTCCGAAAAACCGTGAAAAATTCGATACAGGATAAACACGGGTAGCCGACGCGCTCACATTTCCCCCAACGTGGTAAACAACGCGTTAACCAAACTTAAGAAATTGAAAGGATGTTGGCTCGCCTGACGGTGCGGCATAAAGTTCGGACCGCGGAACGCCCTTGCGTCATGAGTCGGCAATCGGTATAGAATTGACGTAAACGTAAAAGGCGCGTCGAGCGTGCTTTTTTGCGATTTGTTTGTTGAAACCACGACTGGAAGCAGGCCCCCGCTTCCAGTCAGGCGACACACGGTCTAGGACCGCGACGCCATCAGACGGGGAAAGCCAGTGACTATGAAGCTTATCTCGGCCGGCGAGACCGCGGCCAATACCAATATGTCCGTCGAAGCCGGCGAGGACCTTGTCCGCATCGGCGAGATGGCAAAAAAATACGGAGTGACGCTGCGCACGCTGCGTTTCTACGAAGACAAGGGCCTGCTCAACCCGCGGCGTGACGGTTCGACCCGTCTCTACACGCGCCGCGACAAGGCCCGGCTGAAGCTGATCCTGCTTGGCCGCAAGGTCGGGTTCTCGCTGCGCGACGTCAAGCAGATGATGGATCTTTACGATCCGACCGGTTCAAACACCAAGCAGCTGCGGCTGGCGTTGGACAAATCGGAAAAGCAGCTTGCCCGCCTGCAGAAGCAACGGGCGCTGATTGACGACGCCATCAACGAGCTGAGCGGCTCGATGTCGGCGGTGCGCCGGATGCTGGCCGAGCGGTCCGCACTGCAGGCGAGCGCCGCCAGCTAAAGCAATTCCAGGAAAAGTGCGAAACGGTTCTTCCGGGAAGGCGCGTAGCGCTTTACCTTCGGAATTGCGTCAAGCTGTAAATCATCCGCTGATTGTCTGATTATCAAAGCCGCGCGGCTTTCGTTATCCTCGCCCGCCTATGCAAGCGCTGCCGCGCCGCTACGGCCATTACCGCAAAGGGCGGGAAATCTTGTCGCATCGAAAAAATTGACGTTTACGCAAACGTCAATTTTTGCTATCCCGCTCCCAGCATCGGTCCGCATGCCGCCCCCGGCTTATAATCGGGGCGTTCGGACCGGGTTCGCAGGGTGGAGAAAACGCATGCCGACATACAGGGCTCCGGTCCAGGATACGCTGTTCGTGCTCAACGAGGTGCTGGGCTACCAGCGCTATTCGAACCTTCCCGGATTTTCCGACGCCACACCCGATGTGCTCGAGGCGATCCTCGCCGAAGGCGCCAAGCTCGCCGAAAACGTCATGCACCCGTTGAACCGTGTCGGCGACATGGAAGGCTGCGTTCGCCACGACGATGGTTCGGTGACGACGCCGAAGGGCTTCAAGGAGGCCTTCAACCAGTATCGCGAGGGCGGCTGGATGGGACTGGCCGCACCGGTCGAGTTCGGCGGCCAGGGCCTGCCCTACGCCGTACACACTGCAGTCTCCGAATACATGGTCTCGGCCAACATGTCGCTGATGATGTATCCGGGCCTGACGCAAGGCGCGATCGCGGCGATCATCACCCACGGCACCGACGAGCAGAAGACCCAGTGGCTGCCCAGGATGATCGAAGGCGCCTGGACCGGCACCATGAACCTGACCGAGCCGCATTGCGGCACCGATCTCGGCCTGCTGCGCACCAAGGCGGTGCCGAACGGCGATGGCACCTACAAAATATCAGGCCAGAAAATCTTCATTTCCGCCGGCGAACACGACATGTCGGACAACATCGTCCATCTGGTGCTGGCCCGCATCGAGGGCGCGCCGGAAGGCGTCAAGGGCATCTCGCTGTTCATCGTGCCGAAGCTCATGCTCGACGCATCGGGCAATCCGGGCGCCAGGAACACCGTCTCCTGCGGCTCGATCGAGGAGAAGATGGGCATCCACGGCAATTCGACCTGCGTCATGAACTATGACGAGGCGCAAGGCACGCTGCTCGGCGAGGCCAATGGCGGCCTGAAGGCGATGTTCACGATGATGAACGAGGCGCGCCTCGGCGTCGGCCTGCAAGGGCTGTCGCTTTCTGAGATCGCCTACCAGAACGCTGTCGCCTACGCCAAGGACCGCCTGCAGGGCCGCTCGCTGTCGGGGCCGAAGGCGCCCGACAAAAAGGCCGACCCGATCATCGTCCACCCCGATATCCGCCGCAGCCTGATGACCATGAAGGCCTTTAACGAGGCCGGTCGCGCGCTGGCGCTGTGGACGGCGATCAAGTCCGATATCGCCCACCGCTCCGGTGACGACAAGGACCGCCAGGCCGCCGACGACTACACCGGCCTGATGACGCCGGTGGTCAAGGGCGTGCTCACCGACAAGGGCTTCGACCACGCGGTGATGGCGCAGCAGGTGTTCGGCGGTCACGGCTACATCGAAGAGCATGGCATGAGCCAGTTCGTGCGCGATGCCCGCATCGCCATGATCTATGAAGGCGCCAACGGCATCCAGGCGCTCGACCTCGTCGGCCGCAAGCTCGGCCTGAATGGCGGCCGCGCCGTGCAGGCCTTCTTCAAGGATGTCGGCGAATTCTGCGAGGAGAACCGCTCCGATGAGAAGATGGCGCCGTTCACCAAGGCCTTGAAGAAGGGTCTCAACGATCTGCAGGCTGCGACCATGTGGCTGGTGCAGAACGGCATGGCCAAGCCCGACAATGCGGGCGCCGCCTCGACCGACTATATGCATCTCTTCGGCCTTGTCGCGCTCGGCTACATGTGGGCGCGGATGGCCAAGGCGGCTCTTGGCAAGACGGGCGGCAATGGCGCCCAATCCTCTTATGAAAACAACGTGGCCTTCTACGACAACAAGGTCGTGACGGGGCGCTTCTTCATGGAGCGGATCATGCCGGAGACATCAGCGCATCTCGCCCGCATTTCGAGCGGCGCCGACACGCTGATGGCACTGCCGGCGGAAGCGTTCTAAAGTTGGTTTCCCTCCCCGTGAGGGGAGAGTGGCCCGAAGGGCCGGGTGGGGTCCTGCGTAAAGCGCGCCGACCTCAACTCTGAAGATGCGCTCTGGGAGGAGTATCATACAGCATGACCAACCCAGCCGAAATCCTTGGCCTTCCCAAGCCCGCCTGGGCGGCGGACGAGGTCGGCATGCTCTACGACATGGCGCACCGCTTCATGTCGGAAGAGATCGCGCCGCGCTACGACGAGTTCGAAAAGAACGAGATGGTCGACCGCGAAAGCTGGCTGAAGGCCGGTGCGGCTGGCCTGCTCTGCGCCTCGATGCCGGAGGAATATGGCGGCTCTGGCGGTACCTTCGCGCATGAGAGTGCCATCATCGAGGCCATCGGCCATGTCGGTGTCGATGGTTTCGGCATCGGCCTGCACAATTCGATCGTCGCTCCTTACATCCTCCATTACGGCTCCGAAGAGCAGAAGAAGAAATGGCTGCCGAAGCTGGCGACAGGCGAGCTGATCGGCGCCATCGCCATGACCGAGCCCGGCGCCGGCTCGGACCTGCAAGGCGTCAAAACGCGGGCCGAGAGGGATGGCAACCAGTACAAGGTCAACGGTTCCAAGACCTTCATCACCAACGGCCAGCTGGCAAACTTCATCATCATCGTCACCAAGACCGATCCGGAGAAGGGCGCCAAGGGCACCTCGCTGATTGTCGTCGAGACCGACGAGGTCGAAGGTTTCCAGCGTGGCCGCAACCTCGACAAGATCGGCTTGAAGGCCAACGACACATCGGAGCTGTTCTTCAACGACATGCGCGTGCCGACCTCCAACCTACTCGGCCACGAGGAAGGTCAGGGCTTCGTCCAGCTGATGCAGCAATTGCCGCAGGAGCGGCTGCAGATCGGCACCGGCGCAATCGCCATGATCGAGCGGGCGCTGGCGCTGACCATCGACTACGTCAAGGAGCGCAAGGCGTTCGGCAAGGCGATCATCGATTTCCAGAACACCCAGTTCAAGCTGGCCGAGCTCAAGACCGAGGCCACCATTGGCCGCGTCTTCTACAATGATTGCGTCACTCGCCACATCAATGGCGGCCTCGATCCCGTGACCGCATCGATGGCCAAGTATTGGCTCAGCGACCTGCAGGGAAAAGTCGTCGACGAATGCCTTCAATTGCATGGGGGCTATGGCTACATGAATGAATATCCGATCGCCCGCATGTTCCGCGACGCCCGCGTCCAGCGCATCTACGGCGGCACCAACGAGATCATGAAATTGCTGATCGGACGCTCGCTCTGAGCAGCGTCGGATAAACCAAGGAGCAAGAGATGGCCGAAGCTTATGTCTATGACGCCGTGCGGACGCCGCGCGGCAAGGGCAAGAAGGACGGATCGCTGCACGAGGTGCCGGCGGTGCGGCTTGCCGCCAAGACGCTCGAAGCGCTGCGCGACCGCAATGGGCTGGACACCGGCACTGTCGACGACATCATCTTCGGCTGCGTCGATCCGGTCGGCGAGGCGGGCTCGGTCATTCCGCGCGCCGCCGCCTTCGAGGCCGGCTACGACACCAAGGCGCCCGGCATGCAGATCTCACGCTTCTGCGCTTCCGGGCTCGACGCCATCAATCTCGGCGCCGCCAAGATCGCGCAGGGCGCCGACGAGATCGTCATCGCCGGTGGCGTCGAATCGATGTCGCGCGTCGGCATGGGTGCCTCCGGTGGCGCCTGGTTCATGGATCCTTCGGTCGGCCTGCCCGGCTGGTTCGTGCCGCAAGGCATCTCCGCCGACCTGATCGCCACCAAATACGGCTTCAGCAGAGACGACGTCGACGCCTATGCGGTCGAGAGCCAGAAACGTGCCGCGAAATCCTGGGCCGACGGCTGCTTCAAGAAGTCCGTCATTCCGATCAAGGACCAGAACGGCCTGACCATTCTGGACCATGACGAGCATATGCGCCCGTCGACCGACATGCAGTCGCTGGCCTCACTCAACCCGTCCTTCATCATGCCTGGCGAGATGGGCGGCTTCGATGCCGTCGCCGTGCAGAAGCATCCTGAGGTGGAAGAGGTCAACCACGTCCACCACGCCGGCAATTCATCCGGGATCGTCGACGGCGCGGCGGCCGTGCTGCTCGGTTCGAAGAAGGCCGGCAAGGCGATGGGCATCAAGCCGCGCGCCCGCATCCGCACCTTCGCCAACATCGGCTCCGAACCGGTGCTGATGCTGACCGGCCCGGTCGACGTCACCGAGAAGCTGTTGAAGCGCGCCAAGATGAAGCTGTCCGACATCGACCTGTTCGAGCTCAACGAGGCCTTCGCCTCGGTGGTGCTGCGCTACATGCAGGCGTTCGACATTCCGCATGACAAGATCAACGTCAATGGCGGCGCCATTGCCATGGGCCATCCGCTCGGCGCCACCGGTGCAATGATCTTGGGCACGGTGCTGGACGAACTCGAGCGTCGTGATTTGAACACCGCCTTGGTGACGCTGTGTATCGGTGCCGGCATGGGCACCGCAACGATCATCGAACGCGTCTGACGGGGAGAGAAACGATGAGCTATACAAATTTCACCCTCGACGTAGACGCCGACGGCATTGCGCTTGTCACCTGGGACATGCCTGGCCGATCGATGAATGTCTTCACCGAAGAAGCGATGCGGGAACTGAACGCCATCGTCGATCACGTGACGGCTGATGCCGCTATCAAGGGCGCGGTGATCACCTCCGGCAAGGATACCTTCTCCGGCGGCGCCGACATCACCCTGCTGCAGAAGATGCTGACGACCTTCGCCGCTGAAAGGGGAAAGGACCCCGAAAAGGCCACCAAGGCCCTGTTCGACAATGCCGGCATCATGACCGGCCTGTTCCGCAAGCTGGAGACTTGCGGAAAGCCGTGGGTGTCGGCGATCAACGGCACCTGCATGGGCGGTGCCTTCGAACTGTCGCTGGCCTGCCACGGCCGTGTCGCCGCCGATAGCGACAAGGTGAAGATGGCGCTTCCCGAGGTGAAGATCGGTATCTTCCCCGGCGCCGGCGGCACCCAGCGCGTGCCGCGGCTGACCGACCAGCAGCAGGCACTGCAGATGCTGACCTCCGGCCAGACGCTGTCGCCGCAAAAGGCCAAGTCGATGGGCCTGATCCATGAGATCGCCGAGCCGGCAAGGCTGGTCGATACCGCCAAGGCGATGATCAGGAACGGCCTGAAGCCGGTGGCGCCGTGGGACGAGAAGGGCTTCAAGCTGCCCGGTGGCCAGATCTATTCGCCCGCCGGCTTCAATCTGTGGCCGCCGGCCATCGCGATACTGCGTCGCGAGACATACGGCAACTATCCGGCCGCCGCCGCGATCCTCAAATGCGTCTATGAAGGCCTGCTGGTGCCGTTCGACACCGCCTTGCGCATCGAGCAGCGCTATTTCACCGAGATCATGCGGACCAGGGAAGCGGCGGCGATGATCCGCTCGCTGTTCGTGTCGCTGCAGGAACTGAACAAGGGCGCGCGCCGCCCAGCCGGCGTACCCGAAACCAAGTTCAAGAAGATCGGCATTCTCGGCGCCGGCTTCATGGGCGCCGGCATCGCCTATGTCACCGCCAAGGCCGGCATTCCGGTGGTGCTGCTCGACCGCGACATGGAGTCGGCCGCCAAGGGCAAGGCGCATTCCGACAACCTGATCTCGGATCAGGTGAAGAAGGGCCGCGCCAAGCCGGAGGACAAGGACAAATTGCTGTCACTGATCACGCCGACGGCCAACTATGCCGACCTTGCCGGCTGCGATCTGGTTGTCGAGGCGGTGTTCGAGGATTCGGCCGTCAAGAAGAGCGCCACCGAACAGGCGGAAGCCGTGTTGAAACCATCGGCGATCTTTGCGTCGAACACCTCCACCATCCCGATCTCGGCGCTGGCCAAGAATTCGGCGCGGCCGAAGAATTTCATCGGCATCCACTTCTTCTCGCCAGTCGACAAGATGATGCTGGTCGAGATCATTTTGGGCAAGAAGACCGGCGACAAGGCGCTGGCCACGGCGATCGACTTCGTCCGCGCCATCAAGAAGACGCCGATCGTCGTCAACGACACGCGCGGCTTCTACGTCAACCGCTGCGTGCTGCGCTACATGTCGGAAGCCTACAAGATGCTGATCGAAGGTGTCCCGGCGCCGATGATCGAGAATGCCGCGAAAGCCGCCGGCATGCCGGTCGGACCCCTGGCGCTGACCGACGAGACGGCCATCGACCTTGCCCAGAAAATCATGAAGCAGACCATCAGGGATCTCGGCGACAAGGCGGTCGATCCGAAGCAGATGGCGCTGATCAACACCATGGTCGACGATCACGGCCGCTTCGGGCGCAAGAACGGCAAGGGTTTCTACGATTATCCGGCGAAACCCGCCAAGAAGAAGCTGTGGCCGGGGCTCAAGGATCTCTATCCGCAGCTTGCGCCCGAGAAGGTCGACTATGAGGAGCTGCAGCAGCGGCTGCTGGTCACCATCGCGCTGGAGGCGGCCCGGGTGATGGAAGAGGGCATCGTCACCGACCCGCGCGAGGCCGATGTCGGCTCGATCCTGGCCTTCGGTTTCGCCCCTTACACCGGCGGCGCGCTGTCCTACATCGACGGCATCGGTGCCAAGGGGTTCGTCAAGATCGCCAAGAGCCTGCAGAAGAAATACGGCGCCGAGTTCAAGGCGCCCAAGCTGCTGCTCGACATGGCCGAGAAAGACGAGAGCTTCTACCAGCGCTTCAATCCCTATGCGAAGGGCGAGACCAGAAAGGCGGCATGAGGCAGCCCTGGACTGTGGACAAGACGGTGGCTCGGGGTTAGAACGGAAAAGGTATTTTTTCCTGTTTGAAGGAGAGCAAGACATGCTCTCACATGACCGTGTCTGGGCCGCCATCGATGCTCTTGCCGAGCGCTATTCGCTTTCGGCCTCGGGTCTGGCCAAGCGCGCGGGGCTTGATTCCACTGCCTTCAACAAGTCGAAGCGTCTGTCGTCGGATGGTCGGCCACGCTGGCCTTCGACCGAATCGCTGGCCAAGATCATCGAGGCGACGGGCGCTTCGCTCGACGAATTCACCGGCCTGATCGAAGGCCGGGCCGGGATCCGTCATGGCGCCTCGATTGCCCGCGGAAGCTCCGTGCCGTTGCTCGGCTTTGCCCAGGCCGGCGCCGGCGGCTTCTTCGACGATGCCGGTTTTCCGGCCGGTCAGGGTTGGGATCTGGTCGAACTGCCGGCGCAATCGACGGAGAGCTCCTATGCGCTGCAAGTGCAGGGCGATTCCATGCTGCCGCTCTACCGCAATGGCGATATCCTTATCGTCGAACCGGGCGCGATCACCCGCAAGGGCGATCGCGTCGTCGTCAAGACCACTGCCGGCGAGGTCATGGCCAAGGTGCTCGAGCGCCAGACCGTTAAGTCGATCGCGCTGGTCTCGCTCAATCCCGACCATCCCGACCGCGATATTCCCATGCGCGATGTAGAATGGGTGGCGCGGATTGTGTGGGCAAGCCAGTAGGTCGGCTGGTGCGTCTCCTTCATATCGCCCTTTCGATTCTGATGGTCCCGGTGATGGCGGCCATGGTCGTCACGGGCGGCCGCACGCTGAATGGAAGCGACAGTGTGGTCACGGTGGACCAGCTCGATCCGGGCGCCGATACGATTTCGCAGCAAGGCGCCGAGACAGTGCCCGACGAGCCGGCCACATCGGCCATTTCAAATCCACAGCCGCCGAAGCCGGCGCCGCATTCGAGGGCGATTGATCCCGACCTCGTTGCGCCGCCTGAGCTTCCGGCCGAGGAACTGGAACGGGTCGAGCCGCGCGAGCCGCTGAGCAAGCTGGCGCTGGCCGTGCCGCCCAAGCCGAAAATGCCCGACGACTGGAACGGCACAAAGCTGTTCCAGCCGGTCGCGCCGGCCGCCGGCCTGATCGAAGCGAAGGGTTACTCGGTCGCGGTTTCCGGCATCGACATCGTCAGTCAGGACGAGATTTGCAGCGATGACGGCAAATCCTGGCCGTGCGGCGTCCGTGCGCGGACGGCGTTCCGCGCCTTCCTGCGCGGCCGCGCGGTGGCCTGCATCGTACCGCCCGAGGGCGGCCGCGACCTGATCGCCGCCGAATGCCGGATCGGCAAGCAGGATGTCGGCCAATGGCTGGTCGAAAACGGCTGGGCGCGCGCCGCCAAGGGTGGCCCTTATGTCGAGGCCGGCGACAAGGCACGCATGGCGAAGAAGGGCATTTTCGGATCGGCGCCCGATCTGTCCGGCATGCCGGCAATGCCGGCCGCGCCAAGCCCGGCGCCTCAGGCGCCGAGTTCGATCCTGGAAGGGGTGGACGGCGTTCTCAAGCCAGCTGACCAGCCAGCGCCCGCTCAATAAGCGCCCGCGTTTCGGCAATGCCATAGAGCGCGACGAACGATCCGAAGCGCGGGCCGCGCTGCTGGCCGATCAGCACCTGGTAGATCATCTGGAAGAAGGCGCCCGATACGCCGGGGCCGCCTTCCGGGCTCTGCTTGGAATGGTCCTGATAACGTTCGATCCTGCGCGCGACGTTGAGCGAAGCGTTCTGGATCGCTTCGCCATTGGCGTCCGCCGGCAGCGCGCCAAGCGCCTCGTCGAGAGCTTGCAGTGCCTCGCGCTCGACCTCGTCGGCCGGGCGGAAGGTTTTCGTCGGCTTCACGAAATCGTCGAAATAGCGGATCGCGTGGCCCACCAGCCGGTCGAGCTCGGGATGCGTCTTTGGCGTCACCCCCACCGTATGGCGCGAGATGAAGCCCCACAGCACATCCTTGTTCTGCGCGTTGGAGGCGCTGACTAGGTTGAGCAGCAGCGAGAACGGCACCGGCATGTCGATGGCGGGCGGGTTGCCGTCATGCATATGCCAGACCGGATTGCCCAGCCGTTCCTTCCAGTCCTGCCGGGGATACGCGGTAAGGAAGGTGTAGTACTCGTCCACGGCCCGCGGGATGACGTCGAAATACAGCTTCTTGGCCTGCCGTGGCCGCTGGTACATGTAGAGCCCGAGGCTTTCGGTCGGCGCATAGGTCAGCCAATCGTCGATGGTCAGCCCGTTACCCTTCGACTTCGAGATCTTCTGGCCGTTCTCGTCGAGGAACAGTTCGTAGACGAAATGCTCCGGCGCCCGTCCACCCAGAATGTTGCAGATGCGGTCGTAGACCACAGCATTCGTCTGGTGATCCTTGCCGAACATCTCGAAGTCGACGCCAAGCGCTGCCCAGCGCATGCCGAAATCCGGCTTCCACTGCAGCTTGACGCGGCCGCCGGTGATCGAAAGCGTGGTCTCCGTGCCTTCGTCGTCGAAGGTGATGGTGCCGGCCTTGGCGTCGACATGCTTCATCGGCACGTAAAGCACGCGGCCGCTCTTCGGCGAAATCGGCAGGAACGGGCTGTAGGTCGCCTGGCGCTCGGGGCCGAGCGTCGGCAGCATCACCGCCATGATCTGGTCATAGCGTTCGGCGGCGCGCAGCAGCATCGCGTCGAAACGGCCGGACTTGTAATATTGCGTCGCGCTGGCGAACTCGTAGTCGAAGCCGAACGTGTCGAGGAAGCGGCAAAGCATCGCGTTGTTGTGGTCGGCGAAGCTCGCATAGTCGCCGCCGAACGGATTGGGAACCGACGATAGCGGCTTGTGCAGATGCTGCTCGAGTGCGACGCGGTCCGGCACGCTGTCGGGTATCTTACGCATGCCGTCCATGTCGTCGGAAAAGCACAGCAGCTTGGTCGCAACCTTATCCTGCGTCAGGACGCGGAACGCATGGCGCACCATAGACGTGCGCGCCACCTCGCCGAATGTGCCGATATGCGGCAGGCCGGATGGTCCGTAGCCGGTCTCGAACAGGATCGTTTGGGGAAAGTCGGCGCCTTTGTAGCGTTCGATTATCTTTTTGGCTTCCTCGAACGGCCACGCCTTGCTCTCGGCCGCGGCCGCCAGCACCTCGGGATTGAGATCGACGATGTTTGATCTCGCCATGTCACTGTTTTCCAAATCATTCGCCGGCCCAAATCATTCGAAGGCGGGGCCGGAGCAGGGTTTTTTCAACCGGTCTCTAGGCGTGCAGCGCCGGAGCGTCAACGCGTGCGGCGCTTTTTCCTTGCGGTGCGGAGAGTGCGTTCCTACCTTCGAAGCCCGGTTCAAGGAGAAAAAATTGCCGACGCCGCATGAAGCCCTGATCTACCTGATGGTCATCACCTCGGCCTCCGATCGCGACATGACCGATGTCGAACTGGCCAGGATCGGCGACGTTGTCCGCTCGTGGCCGGTGTTCGAGGATTTCAACCACGACCGGCTGGTCGGTGTCGCCCAGGCCTGCCAGAGGCGACTGCACGAAAAGGATGGGCTGAAAGGCGTTCTGGCTGAAGTCGCCGAGGCCCTGCCCGAGCGCTTGCGCGACACCGCCTACGCCGCGGCCTTCGAGGTGGCCGCCGTCGATCTCGAAATGCGCATGGAAGAAGTGCGGGTGCTGCAGCTGATCCGGCGTCAGCTCGATCTCGACACACTGACCGTCGCCGCCATCGGCCGTGCCGCCAAGGCGCGGCTGCGCACGCTCACCTGAATATCCGCAGCTCCCTAGCAAAACCTGACGGAGACCGGATCAAAAAAAATTGACCGGGAAATAGCGCAAATAAAATTCGGCGAACGTGCCTTTCATCGAAATCTCCTGCAGCGCGTAGTCGAACGCGGCGGCCAGTGCCGGATTGTCCGCCCGGGTTGCGATGGCCATGCCCGAGCCCAGATATTCAGGCGCTAGGTAAGGGCCGCCGGTAAAGCGGCAGCAGCCCGCTGAATCCGAGCCGCCCAGCCAGAAAGCCAGGCGCATGCCGTCGCCGAAGGCGGCGTCGAGCTTGCCGCCCTTGAGATCGGCATAGAGGTTTTCCGGCCTGTCGAAGGGGACGATCTGAACGGTGTTGAAATAGTCGCGCAGCATGCTCTCATGCGCCGAGCCGGCGATCACGCCGACACGCTTGCCGCGCAATTTGGCAAAGATCGGTTCGGCCAGCGCCTTGCTCTTCGGCATGATGAAGCGCGCCGGAAACTGTAGATAGGAGCGCGAGAAGGCATAGGTCGCGCGCGATTCCGGCGTTGCGGCGATGCCGGCGATGATCGCCTCGCCTTCACCTTTCCGTAGCGCGCCTTCCAGCTCGGCCCAGGGCAAGGCCTGGATCTGGCATTTCTCGACAATGCCAAGCTCGGCGCAGATGGCACGTGCCAGATCGATGTGGAACCCGGACAGCTTTCCGGAGCCGTCGAGGAAATTGAAGGGCGGGAAATCGGTGGTCGTCAGGAATCTCAGCCGGGGCAGCGCCGAAAGGTCCGGCTTGGGCAGCCGCTCCTTGGCATCCCACAGAACCGGAACCTGAGGCGCCGCGGCGCGCGCGCCGTCGGCGAACGACAGCAATTCGATCAGCATCGCAAGGGCGAAGGATCTCCATTGGAACGCCAAGATAAAACTCCGCCGCGGTCGTGCTCGCACCGGTTTTCGTACGAAAATGGGACAGGCACAATGGTTTTTGATTTCAACACGCCGATTTCAGGATATGATTTAGCCGGTTTGCAAATCAGCTTTGGCCGCCTTGGTGAGAGGATCGAGGTCGGAGCCACAGAATAAGCATGCGGTTTGCAATCCGTGGTCGGTGGCGAAGTGTAACTCAGGCACGCATCATAGGCCGCAATGCATGAGGCAACATGGGGTTGATGTTGCGATGGGTCAGTTCGATCGCACGCTGGAATTCATAGACCAACTGCAGCACGCCGCGACGGCGGCGGCGGTCTGCGAAACGCTGCTGGGCATAACGTCGGATTTCGGTCTCACCGCACTGATGGCGGGAACCGTACCGCAGCCGGGCACGCCGGCCGGCCAGCAAAAGCAGCATGTGCTTCTCTGCGATTGGCCTGGCGAGTGGCTCGAGCGCTACGTCGCGCGCAACTATGTCGATCATGACCCGGTCGTCAGCCACATGAAACAGCTGCAGGCGCCCTTCCAGTGGCGCGAGGCCTCGCAGAGCATCCGCATAGACAAGAGCAGCGGCGAAGTCATGGGCGATGCCGGTGCTTTCAAACTGCGTGACGGACTGGCCTTCCCGCTGATCACGCTCGACGGCCAGATCGTCATGGTGTCGCTGGGCGGGGAGGCCGTGGAATTGTCCGCCGCCGAGTTCGGCCAGGTGTCGCTGGTGTCGACCTACGCGGTTGGCCGCGCCATGCAACTCCACACGATGGCGAGCAAGGCCATCGATCATATCGTGCTGACGCCGCGCGAGCGGGAATGCCTGCAATGGGCCGCCGTCGGCAAGTCCGAATGGGAGATTTCTCAAATCCTCGGCATCTCCGAACACACCTCGGAGAAACATCTTCTTAACGCCAAAAGCAAACTCGGTGCCGTCAACCGGGTGCAGGCCGTCGCGGAAGCGATACGGCGCGGCTACATTAGCTAGGTCGGCCGTGCCGACTTAGAAGTTCTTGCATACGCGATCACGCAATTTTCTCATCGAAGCACGGCCGTATCTTCCTCTGAACACAGGAGACGGCGGAATGCTATTTTCCCTTACAACCCAGGAATTGATGGAACGTCCCGACCTTTGGGAGGCCGTCCACCGGCTGCGCTACAAGATATTCGTCGAGGAGATGGGGTGGGACGATCTCCGGCGCCCCGACGGGCTCGAACTCGACCAGTTCGATCATGACGAGGCGGTGCATCAGATTGTCATCAGAGGTGACGAAGTCGCAGGCTATCAAAGGATGTTGCCGACCACGCGGCCACATCTGCTGACCGAGGTTTTGACCGACCTTTCCGAAGGAACGCCGCCATCGGGCCCAAACATCTGGGAATTGACCCGCTATGCGGTGGCTCCCGGTTTTCGCGATGGCCGCCGCGGCGTTTCAACCGTCGGCACCGAATTGATCGCCGGCTTCGTCGAGTGGGGGCTGAAGCGCGGCGTCGACAAGGTGATCATCGAATTCGAGCCGATGTGGGTGCTGCGCGCCTTGCAGCTGCATTTCCTGGCGACCCCGCTGGGTTATCAGCGCACCTATGGCAACCAGCAGGTCGTGGCCACCCTGCTGACCTTCAACGAACACACCCTCGACGTGGTGCGCTCGCGCCGCAATCATTTTGCGCCCGTGCTGACCAGGGGGTACCCCGACATGCTCGGGCAAAGGCGTGCGTCATGAGATCGGAGACAGTCATGGGCACACACCCACAACCTGAGCTTCGCAACCACACGCTGGTGGTCACCGTGTCGTCGAATGACGGCCGGCCGGTGCTGGACAGGAGAGCCTATGAAAGCCTGGCAAAGACCTTCCATGAAGCCGCCGACGATGAGGAGGTGCGCGTCGTCGTTTTGCGCGGCCTGGCAGGCTGTTTCTGTCTCGGCGGCGACTTCTCCGAATTCCTCGACGCCACCAAGCACCAGAAACTGATCGCCGCCGTCACCGACCTGTTCCGCACGCTGGCGACATTTCCAAAGCCCATCCTTGCCTGCGTCGACGGCGATGCCGTCGGGGTCGGCTGCACCATCCTGTTCCATTGCGACATGGTGATCGCGTCCGATGAAAGCACCTTCCGGGTGCCGTTCGTCGATTTCGGCCTGGTGCCGGACGCGGCGACCAGCATCCTGGCGCCGCAGAAGCTTGGCTACGCCGGTGCTTTTCGCTTCTTCTGCCTCGGCGACACGCTTCGCGCCGAAGATGCCAGGGCGCTCGGCCTCGTCGCGGAGATCGTGCCGGGCGGCAGCGTCGAGGAAGCGGCGCTCGGCCGGGCAAGGCAGCTTGTCAAGAAGCCGGTCGCCGCCCTGCTGCAGACGCGCGGCCTGCTGAAGGGGAACACGCAGGCGCTATGCGACCGCATCGACCAGGAGATTTCGCTTTTCCAGCAGGCGCTGCAGGACGACACCACCCTGCGGCGATTGCAGCGCATCGCCCGGCTGGCGGCTTGATGCATGTCGCTCAAAAGTGGCCCGGTTTTGAGACAGCGGCATGCATGGAAACAAAGACCTAAAGCGCGGCGCATGAATCCGTTTCGACGCGACGCGCTTTAGGACAGACGAGGAAAAAAGCATCGCCGCGCGGCCTTGGCTGCGCGGCGCAAAATGCGTCAGTCCTGGTTCCCAGGCCAGCCTATTCTTTCAAAAACGACGGCCCTTCGCCGATGATCTTCTTGTCCTCCTTGCCGATCACGTCGAGGTCGCGCCCGTCATAGGGCAGCGACAACAGGATGCGCCGCATGACCGCCAGCCGCGCGCGCCGCTTGTCATTGGCCCGCACGATGATCCACGGTGCGAACTCCTTGTGAGTGTGCTCGAACATGGTATCGCGCACCTCTGTGTAATCATCCCACTTGGTGATGCCGGCAACGTCGATCGGCGAAAACTTCCAGCTCTTCAGCGGGCTGTAGCGACGATCGTGGAAGCGCTCGAGTTGGGTTTCCCGGCCGATGTTCAGCCAGAACTTGAAGAAGTGGATGCCCTCGTTGGAGATCATTCGTTCGAAATGCGGCGTCTCGTCGAGAAACTGCTCGTGCTGCCGCGGCGTGCAGAAACCCATCACCGGCTCGACGCCGGCGCGGTTGTACCAGGATCGGTCGAAGGTGACGAATTCGCCAGATGTCGGGAAATGATCGACATAGCGCTGGAAATACCATTGCCCCATCTCGGTCGCGGTCGGCTTGGTCAGCGCCACGTTGCGTGCCGTGCGCGGGTTGAGGTACTGGCGCACCACGAAGATCGTGCCGCCCTTGCCGGCGGCGTCGCGGCCCTCGAACAGCGCCATCACCCGCTTGCCGGTCGACTGCAGCCAGGCCTGCGCCTTGACCAGCTCGATCTGCAATTTCTCGAGCGTCTCGTCATACTCGTCGCTTTTCATCTTCTTGTCGTAGGGATAGCCGCCGGCGGTCAGCTTGTTGTCCTCGACCCAGCCGGGAAGCACGGGATTTTCGATGTCGAACTCCCGCTCCTTGCCGTCGATCCTGATCTTCAGCGGACCCGAAGTCGGCGCGGCGGGACTTTCCTTGGCATTTTTCATCGAGACGAACCCTTTTCAGCTTCCGGACTCATGCTATTGGGAGCCTCCGGAGCGGTCCAGCGGAAGTTTCCGCCGCCGCGCGACCGGCGAATGCATGTGGTGCGGGCGCGCGAGCGAATGGCTGACCTGGAACAGAAAGGGATGGCGCAAACGCTGGCCATCCGGCTGTGGAACAGCCGCTGGCTGCTTGCGGCCGGCGTCGTCGCTGTTCTGATCGCCTTTGCCTTTGCGGGTATTTCTGCCTACGCACTGTTGCCGGCGCTGCTCCTGCTGCTTGCGGCGGCAATGCTGCCGGCCGCCGGCGCGGGCCAATCCACCGATAGCGGCGCGGCCATCGAGGCGATCGGCTTGCAGCGGCTCTCCGGTGAATATCTTGCGGCCGCCGTTGCCGATCCGCTGATCATCTTCGACCGGACCGCCACCATCGTGCATGCCAATGCCGCCGCCTATGCCGCCTTCGGCGGGATCGCGCCCGGCATGTCGCTGTCATTGAAGTTCCGGGCGCCGGAAATGCAAGCTCTGCTGGACGGCGTGCTGTCGGGCGATGTCGCCTCCGATGTCGTCGACTACACGGAGAAGCTGCCGGTCGAACGGTCTTACCGGGTGAGCGCGTCCTCGGTCGGTCATGCCACCGATCTCTACGTGCTGGTGTTCAAGGACCAGAGCGAAACGCGCAGGATCGACCGCATGCGCGCCGACTTCATCGCCAATGCCAGCCACGAGCTGCGTACGCCGCTCGCCTCCATCGCCGGCTTCATCGAAACGCTGCGCGGGCCGGCCCGCAACGATCCGGCGGCGCGCGATCGGTTCCTGCAGATCATGGAGAGCCAGACCAGTCGCATGGCGCGTCTGATCGACGATTTGTTGTCGCTGTCGCGGCTCGAGATGAAGCCTTATCTGAAGCCGGGAACCGAGGTCGATCTGCGCGAGACACTCGACAGCGTCATTGATTCACTCGGACCGCTGGCCAGGGAAAACAGCGTTGCCATCGAGCGGGATTATGCCGATGGGCCGCTCGATGTGCCCGGCGATCGCGACGAGCTTTTCCAGGTTTTCGAGAACCTCCTGGAGAACGCCTGCAAATACGGGCAGTCGGGCGGGCGCGTGGTGGTGTCGATCGCGCACGGCGATGCCGGCTCGGAGCCCGGCATCGACGTGACCATCACGGATTTTGGCCCCGGCATTCCCGAGGAGCACATTCCGCGCATCACCGAGCGCTTCTATCGCGTCGATGTCGAGACCAGCCGGACCCAGAAGGGCACAGGCCTTGGCCTGTCTATCGTCAAGCATATCCTGACGCGCCACAATGCCAGGCTTTCGATCAAGTCCGAGGTTGGCAAGGGCGCCGCCTTCTCGGTTCATTTGCCGACGCACTGATATCGCCCTAGTTTAGAGGCGACTGTTTCTTTTTTCTGTCATCCGGCTAGCGTATCAGCGGGGATTCGAGGAACGACTCAAAATCAAAACACTCCATGGGAAGGCGTATTGCCATGCAGTCCGTGCACATCGTCAGCGCCTATGACGACGAGCTGAAATATCTGTCGAAGCGCATCGCCGCGATGGGCGGCCATGCCGAGCGCATGGTCGAGCAGGCAATCGCCGCTTTGGTCAATGCCGATCCTAGCCTCGCCGAGAAGGTCATCCGCGACGATGCCGTGCTGGATGAAGGGCAACGCGAAATCGACGATAAGGCGATCATCATCATTGCCAGGCGTCAGCCGATGGCGACGGATTTGCGCGAGATCGTCGGGACCATTCGCATCTCCGCCGACCTCGAACGGGTTGGCGACCTCGCCAAGAACGTTGCCAAGCGGGTGGTCGCCGTCACCGACGGACGCCAGCCGACCAGCCTGTTCCGCGGCCTCGAGGCCCTGGCCAACCTGGCGCTGACCCAGCTCAAGGAAGTGCTCGACGTCTACGCATCCCGCTCGGTGGAGAAAATCGGCTTCGTGCGCGACCGCGACGACCAGATCGATGCCATGTACACATCGCTGTTTCGCGAATTGCTGACCTACATGATGGAAGATCCGCGCAACATCACGCCCTGCACGCACCTGCTGTTCTGCGCCAAGAACATCGAGCGTATCGGTGACCACGCCACCAACATCGCCGAGACCATCTACTATATCGTCACCGGCGAGCAGTTGCCGGCTGAGCGGCCCAAGGGCGACAAGACCGACAAGATAGGTCTTTCCGAGACGCTGCCGGTGAAGTGAACGGCCGCCTCTCGAACCGTCATCCGAATTAAGCTAAGCTTTCCGGGCTTGCCTCTATCCTCGTCCGTGGATTTGCTTCGGGAGGTCGTGATGGAAAATGTTCGGAACCTGACCCCGGCGTCTGCGCCGACATCCGGCATTATCGCTTGCGGCGTCTACACGGCCGGGCGTCGCATCGCCGACATTCCCATCGAGGAAGCCGGCGAATGGGCGAAAAAATCCGGTCATGTCGTCTGGATTGGCCTGCTCGAGCCCGACCGCAACCTGCTGCTGCGCGTCCAGGCGCAGTTTCACCTGCATGAGCTGGCGATCGAGGATGCCGAGCACCCGCACCAGCGGCCGAAGATCGAGCAATATGGCGATGCACTGTTCATTGTCGCCCGCACCGCGCAGCTGATCGACGGCCGGGTCACCTTCGGCGAGACCCATTTGTTCGTCGGCAGCGGCTACATTGTCAGCGTCAGGCACGGCCCTTCGACCTCCTATGCCGCCGTTCGTCAGCATTGGGAAAGCTGCCCGCATTCGCTGGCCAAGGGCGAGGATTTCGTCCTCTACGCCATTCTCGATTTCATCGTCGACAATTACATGCCGGTGCTCGAGCAGATCGAGGACGAGGTCGAGGCGATCGAGGACAAGGTCCTGATGAAGCCGATGACCGGCCCGGACATCGAGCGCCTCTATATGCTGCGCCGCGATCTTTTGCGCCTGCGCAATGCGGCGCTGCCGCTGGTCGAGGTCTGCCGCCGGCTGACCAGCGCCGAGCTGCCGCAGATCCATACGGCCATGCATCCGCTGTTCCGCGATGTGACCGATCACATCCGCACCGTCCAGGAAAAGATCGACAGCCTGCGCGAGGTGCTGGCGTTCGCCTTCGAAGCCAGCCTGCTGGTCGGCCAGAGCCAGGAGACGGCCAACACCAAGAAGCTCGCCTCCTGGGCCGCCATCCTGGCGGTGCCGACGGCACTCGCCGGCATCTACGGCATGAATTTCAGCGATATGCCGGAACTGAAGATGGAATACGGCTACCCGATGGTGCTGGCTACGATCGCGCTGATCTGCGCGTTTCTCTACTGGCGGTTTCGCAAGAATGGGTGGCTGTGAAAGAGAGCGAATAGCAAATAGGGAATAGCGAATAGCAACGGCTTGCTTCCTGTCACAGAAGCCAAGCCGTTGCTATTCGCTATTCGCTATTCGCTATTCGCTATTCGCTATTCGCTATTCGCTATTCGCTATTCGCTATTCGCTATTCGCTATTCGCTCAGCGACTCCGCCGCCGCTCCGATGCCGGCTGGAACGCCACGCGGGCGTGGTACTTGCAGTAGGGGCCGGTTTCGGCGGCGTCGTTGCCGCAGAAATGGAAGTCCTCCGAAAGCGGATCGCCGTTCGGCCATTTGCAGGTACGCTCGGTCAGCTCGACGAGTTGCAGATGCCGCGAGATCGGCAGCACGACATTCTCGACCGGGCGGATGTAGTGGCGTGCCACCGGTTCGGCGTCGAACTGCGTCTGCAAGGCAGTCGCGCCGATCGATGTCGTGACATGGCGTGTGGCGGTAGCGGCGCGCGATACCGATTTCTGAACGGTCGATCCTTGCGCCGCCTTCTTCTGGCGTGCCGGCGTGGCGGTCGAGCGCCCGCGGCCCGACAGTTTCAGCCGGTGCACCTTGCCGATGACCGCATTGCGGCTGACCCCCCCAAGCTGCGCAGCAATCTGGCTTGCGCTCAGACCCTCCGACCACAGTTTCCTGAGAAGTTCTACCCGCTCGTCAGTCCAGTTCATGAGACCGCGCTCCTGCTAAGCGTGCGGCAATCGGAATCCATTCCCAACCCGGCAATATTTGCCGGGGCAGACACCACATATATCTGGTGATTAGGTCCGCCGCACGAAATCTAGTTATTTCTCGTCTACAACTACTCTATGCGCTGACTCGGTGACAAGAGTCCCAAGTGCAACACGAATCGGTTTTTTCGGTTTTCCCCAACTTGCCCGGTCGCTTATGAGCCGGCGTCTCGTCAGAGGGCTTGCCGCGCGGCACTACGCGACGTTTTCGTTGACTTCATGGCCGAAAAACACGATAAGCCGCAAAGGCCGCCGCTTTGGCGGCTTTTTTGATTTTCCGGTACCGGAGACGCATATAATGAGCGGTTCGGCGCTTTACGAGACCTTTGCTCGCGCACCCCTGGCCTTCGACCACGGGGAAGGCACCTGGCTGGTTACCGACAAAGGCGAGCGATATCTCGATTTCGCCGGCGGCATCGCCGTCAATTCGCTGGGCCACAGCCATCCGCATCTGGTGGCCGCACTCACCGAGCAGGCCGCCAAGCTCTGGCATGTCTCCAATCTCTATGAGATTCCGGGGCAGAGCCGGCTCGGCGAGCGGCTGGTGGACGCCACTTTCGCCGACAAGGTGTTCTTCACCAATTCCGGCGCCGAGGCGCTGGAATGCGCGATCAAGACGGCGCGGCGCTACCAGTTCGTCAACGGACATCCCGAGCGCTTCCGCGTCATCACCTTCGAAGGCGCCTTCCATGGCCGCACGCTGGCGACCATCGCGGCTGGCGGCCAGCACAAATATCTCGAAGGCTTCGGCCCCAAGGTCGAAGGTTTCGATCAGGTCGGTTTCGACGACATCGACGCCGCCGAAAAGGCGACCACGCCGGAGACGGCCGCCATCCTGATCGAGCCGGTGCAGGGCGAGGGCGGTATCCGTCCGGTGCCGACGCAATCGCTGAAGCGGCTCAGGCAATTGTGCGAACAGCACGGCCTGCTGTTGATCTTCGACGAGGTCCAGTGCGGCATCGGCCGCACCGGCAAGCTGTTCGCGCATGAATGGTCAGGGGTTACGCCAGACATCATGGCGATCGCCAAGGGCATTGGCGGCGGCTTCCCGATGGGCGCCTGCCTTGCCACGGACGAAGCGGCCGTCGGCATGACCGCGGGCGTGCATGGCACCACGTTCGGCGGTAACCCGCTGGCCATGGCTGTCGGCAACGCCGTGCTAGATGTCGTGCTGGAAGACGGCTTCCTCGAAGACGTCCAGCGCAAGGCGCTGCTGATGAAGCAGGGTCTCGCGTCGGTCGCCGACGAGTTTCCCGAGGTCATCGAGGACATCAGGGGCACCGGGCTGATGCTGGGCCTCAAATGCGCCATGCCCAACACCAAGGTGAACATGGCATTGCGCGACCAGCACCTGCTGGCGGTTCCGGCCGGCGACAATGTCATTCGCCTGTTGCCGCCGCTCACCGTCACCGACGCCGAGATCCACGACGCGCTCAACCGCATCCGCGCCGGCGCCAAGGGCCTGGCGGAGGCGATCGCCTCCGCCGCCGCGAAGTAATCCCGGAACCATTGCTGATGTCAGTTCGCCATTTCACCGATCTTTCCGCCGTTTCCGAAGGCGATCTGCGTCTTATGCTGGACGATGCGGTGGTGCGAAAGGCCCGCCTCAAGGCTGGCGAGCGCAGCAAGCCGCTCGAAGGCAAGGTGCTGGCGATGATCTTCGACAAGCCGTCGACCCGCACGCGTGTGTCCTTCGACGTCGGTATGCGCCAGCTTGGCGGCGAGACCATCATGCTGACCGGCACCGAGATGCAGCTCGGCCGTTCCGAGACCATCGCCGACACCGCCAAGGTGTTGTCGCGTTATGTCGACGCGATCATGATCCGCACCACCTCGCATGAGCGGCTGCTGGAGCTGACCGAGAATGCCACCGTGCCGGTGATCAACGGACTGACCGACGACACCCATCCCTGCCAGCTTATGGCCGATATCATGACCTTCGAGGAGCATCGCGGTCCGGTCGCCGGCAAGACCATCGCCTGGACCGGCGACGGCAACAACGTGCTGCATTCGCTGCTTGAGGCCTCTGCGCGCTTCCGCTTCAACCTCAACATCGCCGTCCCCGAGGGCAGTGAGCCGGCGCAGAAGCATATCGACTGGTCGCAGTCGCATGGCGGCAAGCTGCATTTCACCCGCTCGCCCGAGGAAGCCGTCGATCAGGCCGACTGCATCGTCACCGATTGCTGGGTGTCGATGGGCCAGGAGCATCGTGCCCGCGGCCACAACGTGTTCTCGCCCTACCAGGTCAATGCCAAGCTGATGGCGAAGGCCAAGCCGGACGCGCTGTTCATGCACTGCCTGCCGGCGCATCGCGGCGAGGAAGTGACCGACGAGGTCATCGACGGGCCGCATTCGGTGGTCTTCGACGAGGCAGAGAACCGGCTTCATGCGCAGAAGGCCGTGCTCGCCTGGTGCCTCGGCGCTTGATCTCTGTGAGCTTGATCTCCGGGGGTGTGATGCCTATTTGCGCCACATCACGCAAATCAAGCGCGTTTCGACGCATGCTCCCGAGAGGGCGGCATGGCCGCGCCCCGGAGCTTTGTTATGTTGGAAACCTATCGAGTGACTGAACATCACCCCAAACTCGGCGAATTCGGCTACGCCGGCGACGATCACGTCGTGCCCTTCGAGGTAGGCCCGCTCGACGTGCGCGGCCGCACCGTCCAGCTCGGGCCGATGCTCGATGCCATCCTTGGCCGCCACGATTATCCCGAGCCGGTCGCCCGGCTGCTGGCGGAGGCCTGTGTGCTGACGGTGCTGCTCGGCACCTCGCTCAAGTTCGAGGGCAAGTTCATCCTTCAGACCCGCACCGACGGGCCTGTCGACATGCTGGTCGCGGATTTTTCCACGCCCTCGGCGCTGCGCGCCTATGCGCGTTTCGATGCCGACCGACTGGAAGCGCTGGTCGCGGCGGGCGAAACGTCCCAGCAGACCCTGCTCGGCACCGGCGTGCTGGCGCTGACCATCGACCAGGGCGCTCACACGCAGCGCTATCAGGGTATCGTCCAGCTCGATGGCGAGACGCTGGAAGATGCGGCACGCACCTATTTCCGTCAGTCGGAGCAGATTCCGACCGATCTCAGGCTGTCGGTGGCCAAGCTCTTGACGCCCGGCCCGGGCGGCGCCCGCGAGCAGTGGCGCGCCGGTGGCATCCTGGCGCAGTTCCTGCCGCAGTCGCCCGAGCGCATGCGCGTGCCGGACCTGCCGGGCGGCGATGGCGATCCGCGCGAGGAGATCCACGATCCCGACGACAATTCCTGGCTGGAGTTGCTGGCGCTGCTCGGCACCATCGAGCCGACCGAACTGATCGACCCGACGATCGGCGCCGAGCGGCTGCTCTACAGGCTGTTCCACGAGCATGGCGTGCGCGTCTTCGGCGGCGTTCCGGTCGCCGACCAGTGCTCGTGCTCCCGGGACAAGATCCGCGGCATCCTCGAGGGCTTTTCCGCCCAGGAGATCAAGGACAGCACCGAGGACGGCGGCATTCACGTCGCCTGCGAATTCTGCTCGAAGCAATATGACTTCGACCCGGCGGAGTTTGCGGCGCAGTAGAGTGTCCCTTCCTTCTCCCTGTTTACGGGGAGAAGGTGCCCGAAGGGCGGATGAGGGGCAGCGCGAACTTCGGCGAATGGCCGCGCCGTCCACTCGGATGCCTTGTGCGTGGAAGACAATCTCATCAGCCCGGCGGCGCCCCTCTGCCGGGCATTTCTCCCCGTACAGAGACGGGGAGAAAGACGCTAATTCACCGTCCGCCGCTTCCCCGGCAGGTCGAGTGAAAATGCGGGGATGGCGATGTCGAACGTCTCGCCCCGCTGGTTGCGCATCGTGTAGTGCCCGACCATGATGCCGGAGGGTGTCGAGAGCGGGCAACCGGACGTGTACTGGTAGCTGTCGCCGGGATTGAGTTCGGGTTGGTCGCCGACGACGCCAGGGCCGCGTACCTCTTCGACCCTGCCGGTGCCATCGGTGATGTGCCAATAGCGCGACAACAGCTGGACGGAATCGTCCGACTGATTGTCGATCGTTATCTGATAGCCCCAGACATAGCGGTTCTCGGACGGATCCGAGCGGTCCTCCAGATAGAACGGCCTGACCTGCACTTCGATGTTGCGCGTGACGGCGCTGTACATAAGCAGCTCCAAAACAATCCAGTATCTTTCGGCGCTCCTTGCAGGCTGGTCAACGGTGCGCGTCCTTTCATTGCCTACCGAACGGCAGGTGCCGGCAAAGAATGTCATTTAAGTGACACACGACAATGATGGTGTGCGCCGACCAGTGCCGCGCGACTCGGGCGCTCTGTCGAACTGTTGAAATCGGTCGTCATGCCAGCCAGATTGTTCTGGCGGACCGGTTTTCTGGAGTGACCGGATCTCGATGGAACTCACTCTCATAGCCGCAACGCTTTCAATTGCTCTTATCCTCTCAAATCTCGCCAGCATCGTGCTTGCCGCTTCGCGTCTGAAACGGCGCCGCATTATCGCGCCGCCGACCGGCAAGCCGCGGCCGGTGTCGATCATCGTGCCGTCGCGTGGCATTGAACCGTTCACGCACGAGACGCTGGAGCGCGCCTTCTCGCTTGATTGGCCGCGCTACGAGCTGATCTTCTGCGTCGCCCACGCCGACGATCCGGTAGTCAAACCGATAAACAGGGCGATTGCCCGGTTTCCCAAGGTGCCGGCCCGGCTGATGATCGGCGACGACCGCTTCAGCGCCAATCCGAAACTCAACAATTGCGTCAAGGGTTGGGAAGCGGCGCGGCACGACTGGGTCGTCCTGGCCGATTCCAACGTGTTGATGCCGAGAGACTACATCCAGCACCTGATGGCTGCATGGCGGCCCGACACCGGCCTTGTCTGCTCGACGCCGATCGGCTCGCGGCCGGCCGGCTTCTGGGCTGAAGTCGAATGCGCTTTCCTCAACACGCTCCAGGCGCGCTGGCAATATGCCGGCGAGGCGCTTGGCCTTGGCTTTGCCCAGGGCAAGAGCATGCTCTGGAACAAGCCGATGCTCGACGCCAATGGCGGCATCCGCGCGTTGGCCGCCGAGATCGCCGAGGACGCCGCCGCGACCAAGCTGGTCAACGGCCTCGGCCTGCGCGTCAATCTCGTCGCCGCGCCCTTCGAACAGCCGCTTGGCCGGCGCACGTTCGACGAGATCTGGTCACGTCAGGCCCGTTGGGCGCGCCTGCGCCGCGTCACCTTCCCGCTGTTCTTCGCACCCGAAATCCTGACTGGCGCGGCGGTGCCGCTGGTGCTGGCGCTGATTGCGGCGGCAAGCGCCGGCTTCAGCCTCTGGGCAACCGCCATTGCCGTGGCGGCCTTCTACCTTCCCGAGTGCGCCCTGGCCTGGTCCAAGGGCTGGTACCTGTCGCCACGCATGGTTGCCGCGATCATGGCGCGCGACCTGATCCTGCCGGCGATGTGGGCACGCGGCTGGCTCGGCGGTGCCGTCGACTGGCGCGGCAACGCGATGACCATCGGGACCAAGGCGGCCGAGCTGGAAGAGACGCCGTCCGGCGCCTGAAAGCCAAAGCCCTCTTACGAGGCCTTCAGCGCCTGTTCGATATCCTCAAGCAGATCGTCGGTGTCTTCCAGGCCGACGGACAGTCTGAGCGTGCCCGGCCCGATGCCGAGCTCGGCACGCGCTTCGTCGCTCAGGTTCTTGTGCGTCGTCGTCGCCGGATGGGTGATCAGGCTCTTGGCGTCGCCGAGATTGTTGGAGATCAGCACGATGTCGAGCGCGTTCTGCAAGGCGAAGGCCGCCTGCTTGCCGCCCTTGACGTCGAGGCAGATCAGCGTCGAGCCGCCCGACATCTGCTTCTTGACGATATCGGCCTGCGGGTGGTCGGCGCGGCCGGGATAGATGACGCGGGCAATTTCCGGCCGCTCGGCGAGGAAATCCGCGATCTTGCCGGCGCTTTCCGTCTGCTGGCGCACGCGCAGCGGCAGCGTTTCCAGCCCCTTCAGCAGCGTCCAGGCGTTGAAGGGCGACAGGCTGGGCCCGGTGTGGCGGAAATAATCGTGAAGGTTCTCGTCGATCCACTTCTTGTCCGACAGGATGACGCCGCCGAGACAGCGCCCCTGGCCGTCGATGTGCTTGGTCGCCGAATAGACGACGATGTGGGCGCCGAGTTGCAGCGGCTTCTGCTGCAAGGGCGTGGCGAAGACATTGTCGACGATCAGCCTGGCGCCGATCGAATTGGCGAGCGAGGCAACCGCGGCGATGTCGACCACTTCCAGCGTCGGGTTGGTCGGGCTTTCCAGGAAGAACAGCTTGGTGTTCGGCTTGACCGCCTTTTCCCAATTGGCGATGTCGGTGCCGTCGACCAGCGTCGCCTCGATGCCATATCTTGGCGCCAGCGTCTCGACCACCCAGCGGCAGGAGCCGAACAGCGCGCGCGCCGCCACGATATGGTCGCCGGCCTTGGCGCTGCACAGCAGCGCTGCCGTCACCGCGGCCATGCCGGAGGCGGTGGCGCGGGCGTCCTCGGCACCTTCGAGCGCGCACATGCGCTTTTCGAACATGTCGACGGTCGGATTGGCGTAGCGCGAATAGATGAAGCCCGGCTCCTCGCCCTTGAAACGGGCTTCGGCGGCCTCCGCCGTTTCATAGACGTAGCCCTGGGTGAGGTAAATCGCTTCCGACGTTTCGCCGAAACCGGAACGCAGCGTTCCGCTGTGCACGAGTGCCGTTTGAGGCTTCCAGTTGCGCTTGTTGGTGCTCATCGCTCTTCTTCCAGACACAAAAAAACCGGCCGCGAAAGTCGCAACCGGTCCATACGGCCTTGCGGCCCGACGGTCCTTTAGCGACTTGTTTAACGTGGCTGCAAGCCGACCGGCCAAATCACCACGGGATAACGACCCTTTAGACCCGCGCCACGCTTGCGTCAATTGCCGGCTTGATTAAGAGGTTTGTACCAGCGGCGTTGCAGCGGAGCCGGCTTTGCGGCAAACAGGCATTCTTCCCGATCAGGACATTTCGGCGCTCTTCCAGTCCGGCGCGCTGAAGTCGGCACGTGCGCTCGATGCCGACCAGATTCAGCCGGCCAGCCTCGATCTCCGGCTCGGCGACAAGGCCTGGCGGGTGCGTGCGTCCTTCCTGCCGGGCCCCAACCACAAGGTCTCGGAAAAGCTCGACCGGCTGAAGCTGCACGAGATCGATCTGGCCGAGGGCGCGGTGCTGGAGACCGGCTGCGTCTATATCGTGCCCTTGCTCGAAAGCCTGGCATTGCCGGCGGACATTTCTGCCTCGGCCAATCCCAAGAGCTCGACCGGGCGGCTCGACATCTTCACCCGCGTCATGACCGATCGCGGCCACGAGTTCGACAAGATCGCCGCCGGCTATCATGGTCCGCTCTATCTGGAGGTCAGCCCGCGCACCTTCCCGATCGTCGCGCGCACCGGTTCGCGACTGTCGCAGATCCGTTTCCGCACCGGCAATGCGCTGCTGTCGGAAGCCGAACTTCACCAGTTGCATCGCGCGCAGATACTGGTTGCCACCGAGCCGCCCAACATTTCCGGCGGCGGCATCGCGCTGTCGATCGACCTCAACGGCGATCGAAACGGCCTTGTCGGCTACCGCGGCAAGCATCACACCGGTCTCATCGACGTCGACCAGCGCGCCGCGCAGGAGGTCGTCGACTTCTGGGAGCCGATCCACAAGAGAGGCGCTGGCGAACTGGTGCTCGACCCCGATGAATTCTATATTCTTGTGAGCCAGGAAGCGGTGCATGTGCCGCCGCTCTACGCCGCCGAGATGACGCCCTTCGATCCGCTGGTCGGTGAATTCCGCGTCCACTATGCCGGCTTCTTCGATCCGGGCTTCGGCCACTCGGCGTCCGGCGGCACCGGCAGCCGGGCGGTGCTGGAAGTGCGCAGCCACGAAGTGCCGTTCATCCTCGACCATGGCCAGATCGTCGGCCGGCTGGTCTACGAGCACATGCTGAAGCGGCCACGGGCACTCTATGGCACCGATCTCGGGTCCAACTACCAGGCGCAGGGTTTGAAGCTGTCCAAGCATTTCCGCCCCGCGCGCTGAACCCCCTTTGCCCGCTGGCAAAATACTTGCCTGCGCCGGCTCGCCATGCTTGGCTGCCTTTCTGGTCGTCAAGCTGGCGGCGTTCAAGGGGAACCAAGAAAATGCAGATTTCGAAATGGATCATATCGGCGGCGGGCGCTGCCATGCTGGTGATGGCGGCCGGCTCTCTGTCGGTGCGGGCAGCTGAGAAAATCAAGATAGGCACCGAGGGCGCCTATCCGCCATTCAATACCATTACAGCGGACGGCAAGGTCGAAGGCTTCGACATCGACATCGCCAATGCGCTGTGCGCGCAGATGAAGGTCGAGTGCGAAATCGTCACCCAGGACTGGGACGGCATCATTCCCGCCCTGCAGGCCAAGAAGTTCGACGCCATCATCGCTTCGATGAGCATCACCGAGGAGCGCAAGAAGCAGGTCGCTTTCACCAACAAATATTATACGACACCGCTCGCTCTGGTGGCGCCGAAGGACAGCGATCTCACCTCGACGGAACCGGCGGCCCTTGCAGGCAAGACGGTCGGCGCCCAGGCCTCGACCACGCAGGCCGACTATGCCCAGAATACCTATGGCAAGGCGGGCGCCGAGGCAAAACTCTACCCGACCCAGGAAGAAGCGATCACCGACCTGACCAACGGCCGGCTAGACGCCGTGATCTCGGACAAGTTCGTGCTGATGGATTGGTTGAAGAAGGCAAGCGACGGCTGCTGCAAACTGGTCGGTGACGTCAAGGGCACGGAGACACAAGCCGGCATTGCCGTCCGCCTGGAAGACACGGCATTGCGCGACAAGCTCAATGCGGCCATCGACGCGATCGTCGCCGACGGCACCTACAAGAAGATCCAGGCCAAATACTTCGACTTCGATATTTATTGACGTCGGAGCTGCCAATCTCCTCCCCTTGGGGGGAGATCACCCTTTCAAAGCGCCTTCACCGCCACCTTCACCGGCTGCTCGATCTCGAGCGGATTGCGCAGCGGCAGGCCGAAATCCTTGGCCTCGATCTCGAACACGTCGCCGGCTTCAGTACTGATGCCGTCGGCGAAGGACAGCGTCGCCGTGCCGAACATGTGCACATGCACGTCGCCCGGCTGGCGGAAAGCCGCATATTTGAAGTGGTGATGTTCGAGATTGGCGATGGTGTGCGACATGTTCGCTTCGCCGGACAGGAAGGGCTTTTCCCACAGCACGTCGTTGTCGCGCAAGATGCGCGAGGTGCCTCTGATATCGGACGGCAGGTCGCCGATCAGGATCTCCGGCCCGAACGAAGCGTTGCGCAGCTTGGAATGGGCGAGGAACAGATAATTCACGCGTTCGGTGACGTGGTCGGAAAACTCGTTCGACAGGGTGAAGCCGACGCGGAACGGTGCCCCGTCATCGCCGATGACGTAGATGCCGGCCACCTCGGGCTCTTCGCCGGCGTCCTTGGCGAAAGCCGGTGACAAGAGCGCCGCACCTGGCGCCACCGCCATCGTGCCGTTGCCCTTGTAGAACCATTCCGGCTGCACGCCGATCTGGCCTTTCGCGGGCTTGCCGCCCTCCAGCCCCATGCGGAACATCTTCATGGAATCGGTCAGCTGCTCCTCGCCGTCGGCGCTGAGCTTCTTGTGCATGGAATCGCGTGTCGCGGCTGAGCCGAGATGCGTCAGTCCGGTGCCGGTCAGGTGCAGATGCGCCGGGTCGGGATGGTTGATCGGCGACAGCAGCCGTCCTTTCTTGTAGGCCGCCTCGAGATCGACCGTTTCGCCAAGCCCCTTGCGTTCGATCAGCGCGACGAGACCGACGCCGGTACGCGCGGCCTCCATCGCCAGCGAGTAGACGCTGCGGGCGCCGTTGATGATCCGGGTCTTGCCGCCGTTGCGGGCAACGACACGGATGGTCTCGGCGTCATCGAGAATCTGGGAGATCAGCATGATGAATCCTCTCTCATTTGTCTTGGCCCGGTGCCGTTTGGCAAACCCTAACCCGCGCGGCTCGGACCTCGCCGCGCCACGGGTTGAACTCGTCGTCCGGATTGCGCCCGCGAGCTTGGTCCCCGAGGGACTTCTTGACGCCGGCGGGTTGCCGGCAGCATCGCGATCTAGACCCGTATGCTTTCCTCGTTGCCTCGCTGGCCCGTCAAACCTTGTTCTTGTTGTAGACGTCGAAGATCACGGCGCCGAGCAGCACCAGGCCTTTGACGACCTGCTGCCAGTCGACATTGACGCCCATGATCGACATGCCGTTGTTCATCACGCCCATGATGAAGCCGCCGACCACCGCGCCGATGACCTGACCGACGCCGCCCATCGCCGAGGCGCCGCCGATGAAGACGGCGGCAATCACATCGAGTTCGCTACCGAGGCCGGCAGCCGGCACCGCCTGTCCCAGCCGCGCCGCGATGATCAGGCCGCCAAGTGCCGACAGCACGCCCATATTGACGAACACCATCAGCGTCAGCCGTTCTGTCTTGATGCCTGACAGCTGCGCGGCCTTGGCGTTGCCGCCCATCGCATAGATGCGGCGGCCGATGGTCATGCGCTTGGTGACGAAGACGAACAGCGAGATCAGCACGCCCATGACGAGCAGCACCACCGGCAGGCCCCTGTAGCTGGCGAACTGGTAGACCAGGAACAGCGCCAGCGCGCTACCCACCAGCGTCTTGATGACGAACAGGGGAAAGGGCTCGGCCTCATAGCCATGGCGTTCGCGTTTGCGTCGTGTCCTCAGCCCGAAATAGGCGTAGGCCAGCACAGCGATCAGGCCCAGCACGATCGTCGTCATGTGCAGCGTCAGGCCGCTGCCGATAATGGTCTTGCCGGCCGCGTTCACCGTCGGCGGGATGAGCGTCAGTGGCCCGATGACATCCGGGATGAAGCCCGAGCTGAGCGCCTTGAAGCCGTCGGGAAGCGGCCCCACCGAGGATCCGCCGCCCAGCAGCGCCTGGCAGATGCCGCGGAAGATCAGCATGCCGGCCAGCGTGACGATGAAGCTCGGTATTCGATGATAGGCGATCCAGTAGCCTTGCGCCGCGCCGATCGCGCCACCCACGATGAGGCAGATGATCGACACCACAAGCGGATTGCTGAACGGGCCGAGCGGCCAGATGACCATCATCATCGCCGCCAGTGCGCCGATGAAGCCGGCGACCGACCCGACGCTGAGATCGATATGGCCGGAGACGATCACCAGCAGCATGCCCAGCGCCATCACGATGATGAACGAGTTCTGCTGCACCAGATTGCTCAGGTTCACCGGTTTGAACAGCGTTCCGGAGGTGGTGAACTGGAAGAACACCATGATGGCGATCAGCGCCAGTATCAGGCCGTATTCGCGCAGGTTCGTCGTCAGCGCCGAGACGGCGATACGTGGACGCTGCGGCACGTCTTCGGCGACTTTGCTCTGCGGGGCGGGGGCGCTTTCGGTGCTCATGCTGCTTTTCCTTCTCCCCGGACGATGGCGCGCATTATTTTTTCCTGGCTGGCGTCCGCCGCGGGCATTTCGCCGACAATGCGGCCTTCGTTCATGACGTAGATGCGGTCGCTGATGCCGAGCAGTTCTGGCATTTCCGACGAGATGACCACGATCGCCTTACCTTCGGCGGCGAGGCGGGCGATGATCGTGTAGATTTCGTATTTGGCGCCAACGTCGATGCCGCGCGTCGGCTCGTCGAGAATCAGCACGTCCGGGTCGGCGAACAGCCATTTCGACAGCACCACCTTCTGCTGGTTGCCGCCGGAAAGATTGCCGGTCATCTGATAGACACTCGAAGCGCGGATATTGGTCTTCTTGCGATAGTCGTTGGCAACGGAGAGCTCGCGCATGTCGTCGATCACGCTATGGCGCGACACGCCGCCCAGATTGGCCAGCGTGATGTTGTGCTTGATATGGTCGATGAGGTTGAGGCCGTAGGTCTTGCGGTCCTCGGTGACGTAGGCAATTCCGTGTTCGACTGCCCTGCTCACCGAGGAGACATCGATCGGCATGCCCTTGAGCAGCACCTCGCCAGTGATATGGCGGCCATAGGAGCGGCCGAACAGGCTCATCGCGAATTCGGTGCGGCCGGCGCCCATCAGTCCGGCAATGCCGACCACTTCGCCCTTGCGCACATTGATGTCGATGCCCTTGATCACCTGCCGGTCGGCATGGAGCGGGTGATAGACCGACCAGTTCCTCACTTCGAACACGACCTCGCCGATGTCAGGCTCGCGCGGCGGATAGCGGTCGTCGAGCGACCGGCCCACCATAGAGGTGATGATGCGGTCTTCCGAGATGTCCTTCTTGGCCAGTGTCTCGATGGTGCGCCCGTCGCGAATGACGGTGACCTTGTCGGCGACCCGGTTCACCTCGTTGAGCTTGTGCGAGATCAGGATCGAGGTCATGCCTTGCCGTTTGAATTCGAGCAGAAGGTCGAGCAGCGCCTGGCTGTCCTTTTCGCTGAGCGATGCCGTCGGCTCGTCGAGGATCAGCAGCTTGACTTCCTTGCTCAGCGCCTTGGCGATCTCGACCAGCTGCTGCTTGCCGACACCGATATTGGTGATCAGCGTCTTGGGGTCCTCCTTGAGGCCCACTTTCTTCAACAGGGCGCTGGTGCGCGCCTCGTTGGCATTCCAGTCGATGACGCCGTATCTGGCGTGCTCGTTGCCGAGGAAAATGTTTTCGGCGATCGACAGCATCGGCACCAGGGCAAGCTCCTGGTGGATGATGACGATGCCCTTGTGTTCGCTGTCATGGATGCCTTTGAAGTGGCATTCCTGGCCATTGAAGATGATCTGGCCGTCATAGGTGCCTGTGGGATAGACACCCGACAGCACCTTCATCAGCGTCGACTTGCCGGCGCCGTTCTCGCCGACCACGGCATGGATCTCGCCTTCCTCGACGCTGAGGTTGACGTTCGACAGCGCCTTCACGCCGGGGAACGTCTTGGTGATGTCGCGCATCTCCAAAATCGTCGAGACCATGGGACTACCGCTCCTTGAGAGGTCGGCAAACACTGCCGGCGAGGTCGGTAAACAATACCGGGCTCGCTGGTTAACGAAAAGGGGCCCTGCATTGCGCAGGACCCCTGATTTTGTAACCGGGGTTACTTCAGTTCGTCGGCCTTGATGTAGCCGGAGTCGACGACCAGTGCCTGGTAGTTCGACTTGTCGACATCATGCGGCGTCAAGAGGATCGAGGGGACGACCTTGACGTCGTTGTTGTAGGTCTTTTCATCAAGGCCGTCCGGCTTGCCGCCCGAGAGCACCTTGTCGACGAGCTCGACGGTGGCCTTGGCCAGTTCACGGGTGTCCTTGAACACGGTCGAGTACTGCTCGCCCGAGATGATCAGCTTGACCGAGGCGGTCTCGGCATCCTGGCCGGTCACGATCGGCCAGGGCTGTGCGTCCGTGCCGTAGCCGACGGCGCGCAGCGAGGCGGTGATGCCGCGCGACAGGCCATCATAGGGCGACAGAACGCCATCGACGCGGCTGCCGTCCGAATAGTTGGCCGACAGCAGATTGTCCATGCGCGCCTGGGCGGTGGCGGCGAGCCAGCGCAGCGTGCCGACCTTGTCCATGCCGGTCTGGCCGGACTTGATCTTGATCGAGCCGTCGTCGATCAGCGGCTGCAGAACGGAGATAGCACCGTTGTAGAAGAAGAAGGCGTTGTTGTCGTCGGGCGAGCCGCCGAACAGTTCGACGTTCCACGGCTTGGTGTTCGGGAAACGCTCCTTGAGGCCCTTGACCAGCGAATTCGCCTGGATGACGCCGACACCGAAATTGTCGAAGGTGGTGTAGTAATCGACATTGGCGGTCTTCTTGATCAGGCGGTCATAGGCGACGACGACGACGCCCGCGTCAGCGGCCTTCTGCAGCGCATCCGACAGGGTGGTGCCGTCGATCGAGGCGATGATCAGCGCCTTCGGCCCCTTGGTGATTTCGTTTTCCAGCTGGCTGAGCTGGTTGGGGATGTCGTCCTGCGCGTATTGCAGGTCGACGGTGTAGCCGAGAGCCTCGAGCTGGGACTTGACGGCGTCGCCGTCGTTGATCCAGCGCTGCGAGGTCTTGGTCGGCATCAGCACGCCGACAAGACCCTTGTCGGCTGCGTGCGCCGAGTAGGTCATGGCAGCGATGCCAAGGGCCGCGACGGCGGCCAATGTCTTGATGATCTTCACTTTTACTCTCCCTGGTTGATGGACGCGGCACCCCGGGGGTCGCGGGCCGCGCAATCGTGCAGAAGTGCCAAGGCACTGCTGCCGTCATATCGATCTCCGGTATCCTCCCATGGCCCCGAAGCGCTGATTTCAATCGATACGATTTTACTCGTCATCGACCGTCAGGTCTCGGAACGCGCAAAGGGTGTGATCCTTTGCCATAACTGTCAAATGCGATCTTTGATGGTTGCTATATCGCGTTTGGTATGTGCTATGAGGCGAAATGGACCGGCGCGACCACCGGCGGCGGTAAGGGGAAGTAAGGGAAAGGCGATGGCCGCGCTACGCAATTCTAGTTCGATTTCAAACCGTTACAGCGAAATTCCGGGCGATGGCGAAACCCTGCTGCGCAGCGGTCTCAGTCTGCGTCACATGCGCATGATCGTCGCGCTTGACGACCATGGCCGCGTCAGCGCGGCGGCCCAGGTCATGAACATTTCGCAGCCGGCGGCCTCGCGCATGATCGGCGAGATGGAGGCGGTGCTCGAGGTCAAGCTGTGTGAAAGGCTGCCGCGCGGCATCACGTTGACCCCCTATGGGAAGGCGTTGGCAAGGCGCGCGCGCTCGATCCTGCTGGAGATGCGCGAGGTCGACCGCGAGATTTCCGAGCTCAAGTCGGGCAAGGGCGGTTCGGTGTTTCTGGGTGCGGTGACGGCGCCCGCGATCGAACTGGCGGTGCCGGCAATCCGCGAAATCCGCCGCATCTATCCGCGCATCGAGATCACCATGCAGGTCGAGACCTCCAACGTGCTGGCGCGCGAGCTGATCGCCACGCGCCATGATTTCATCATCGCGCGCATCCCCGACGATCTCAATCCGCGGCTGTTCGAGTCGCGCGTCATCGGTGTCGAGAAGGCCTGCCTGATCGTGCGACGGGGCCACCCGCTCACCAAGGGCAAGGCGGTGCGGCTGGAGGACACCGCCGCCTATGACTGGGTTTTCCAGTCGGGCGGCTCGCCCTTGCGTCAGGCGATGGAGAGCAATTTCCTCAACCGCAACATCGCTTTGCCGGACCGGATCCTCAACACCAGCTCACTGCTCCTGACGCTGGTCATGGTTGCGCAGTCCGATGCCATTGCGCCGGTCTCGGTCCAGGTAGCGAAATTCATCCAGAATCCGGATGGGCTGGCCGGCGCCATCGACGTCGTCCAGACCGAATTCGACATCGAGGTCAGGCCCTACAGCCTGATCACGGTCAGGAACCGCGTGCTGTCGCCGGCCGCCAAGATGCTGCACGATTTCATCCTGCGCGAGGTGGGATGATTGCTGGAGCGGGTAGCGGGAATCGAACCCGCGCGTTCAGCTTGGGAAGCTGACAAGCTACCATTACATCATACCCGCACGTCTCCTCGTTACCATGAGGGTTAGCCTTCGGGCAATCGCAAAGCGGTCCGTTCTCGCACGACGCGGGCGTGCGCGGATCACTGCGTACCTGCGGCCGTGAGTTGCTGTTTTGCCTTAGCGACCTTGTTGCTTGCGGCAAAACTCGGCCAGTATTTCGAGATGGCCAGCGTCGCGCCGGCGGAAGAGAAATGACCATAGTCGAAGTAGAGAAACTGCCTGGTGCCGGCATCGGCGTACGAACAGCCAGCCGCGTTAAGTGAGGTCGGGCGGAGCCCGATACGCCGTCCATACGGCGATGTCCCGCTCGTGCGAAGAATCCCGGCTCGTCGATCTCACAGGCCTGCCCCTGTGGTGCAATTTGCACTGCAAATGAGAGTCAAGCCGGATGCCAAGGTTCGAATGCTGGCGAAGCCGGTTCGCGCCGATACGCGGCAGGATCAAACGCCGGGCAGGTAGATCACCGCGTAGTCGTCCGCATAGGCACGCTTCCAGCCCAGTTGGTCGAAGAAGGGAATGCGGCTGTCGCCGGTCGACAGCAGTGCCCAGCCTATCTCGTATTTCTTCAGCCGGGCTTCGAGGAGCGGCTTGCCGTCGCTATGTCCCGTTTCGTCATCGGCTTTTGTGAAACCGCCCAGGAACAGCTGGTCCGTCCGTCCGTCGATATGGGTCTTGATCCCGTGGAAAATCAGCGTGCCGCCGAAATTGTAGGAATTCATCACGTTGCCGGACAGATGATGGCTTTCTGCGAACGCCAGCGCCCCGCTGGCCGACGTCTTCGGGCTCGGCGCGACCTGATAGACACTGCCGAGCAGGACGATCCCACCGATCGTTAAGACGGCCGCCGCACCGCAGATCGCGTGGAACCGCCTGGCGAGGAACTTTTCCAGTCCGTCGCGCTTTTCCGCCAGCCAAGCGGTGGCTGAGAGCAGCGGATATTGCTGTGCGACCTCGACCGCGATCACCAGGGGAACCAGCAGGAAGAACAGATACATGAAACGCACATGGGCGAGATAGACATGCAAGGTGAAGACGACGAACAACGCCTTGGCCCAGCCAATTCGTAACCGTGATACCAGAAGCCCGAAAAGCGCCAGCAGCATCGCGGCTTCCTGGACGGGGCTATCCGGCTGGGCGAACGCCTTCCATTCCATGATCAGCGGCACCGCCTCATTGCCGTAGGCGACGGTGAGCGTGGCCAGGATGGCTTTCACGCCGTAGGGATGCATCAGGCTGACCAGCGGGCAAAGCAAGCCGAACGCCAGCCATTTTCCCAGCAGCGCGGGTTTCGAGAGGCCCGTGCGCGCCAGCAGATCGAGACCGGCGAAAGCCGCGATGACAAAGCTCAAGGTGAAGGTGGCGTGCAGGTTCGCCCACAACACGACCAGCACAAGCGACCACCAGGGCGGCGCCCGTTCTTCCCTTGCCGCACCAAAGAGCACCGCAGTCCAGATGACGATGATCGGGAAGGTGAGGACATGCGGACGCGCCGTGAAGATCGGGTTGATCAGGAACACCGCGGCGAAGGCCAGCGTAATCGCCAGGATCGGCTTCAGCCATGCGCTGAGAAACCACCCCATCAGGAAAACCGTCAGGGATATCGAGGCGATGATCAGCGTGACCACCCCGTTCCAGCCTCCTGCCCGGTAAGCAAGAGCCAGCAGGACCTGCCCCAGCCATTCCTTGGCAATCCACGGCTGGCCGGCAAAACTGTGGGAATAAGGGTCGACCGTCGGAAATGTCCGGTTTGCCAGGAAATCCAGCCCGACCTTCACTTGCCACCAACTGTCGGGATCCTGCAGGGTGGAACCGGCCTGGGTGGCCAGTGCCGCCGCCATCGCCCCGGCCGTGAGCAGGCAAAAGATCAGCCTGTTCCGCTGTGCGTCCTCGAGTGACGGCGTGGCCAGCAAGATTGCTTTGGTCTGGTTCATGTCGCGGCTCCAGGCCATTTCGCGTTCTTTCCGGTCAAGGGATCTGGATCATCCGCGCCGCCGACGAACACGAAACGGGCCGAGCCGACATAGAAGATGACCGAGTAAAGGCAGTTTCCCGCCAGATGGACAAACGGGTTTTCGATGTAGCCGGCAGACATGGCGGTGACCACGATCCCCAGGTTAGCACCGTAGGCGACAAGGAAGGTGATCGCGTATCGCACGATCGCGCCAGGGCGAAAGCCGCCGGCACGGCTGAATGTCCATTGGCGGTTGAGGAAGAAACCGATGATGAGGCCGGCGGCATAGCCCGTCGCGTTGGAGGCGATATCGCCGAAGCCGAGCGCCAGCCCGGCCAGGATGAGCGTATATCCGAGCGCCGTGTTGAGGAGCCCGACGGCACTAAATCGCAGCATCCGCGAGAAATTAGACGGAAGAGCCGATCGCATCCTGCCCATGCCGTTCCCGCTGCGCCCGGTCGAACTCCGCCTCAAGCACCTGCCGCCCTCTTTGCCATTTCCTGCAGGCGATGGACGGGCAATTTCCCGTCCTCGGCTGCCTGGCTGCGGGAAACGATCTCGTTGACGAAGTAGAGCGGCCGCCGCTTTGTCTCCATGTACATGCGCCCGAGATACTCGCCGAAGATGCCCAGCACCATAAGCTGGACGCTGCCGAGGATCAGCATGATCGCGGCAAGGCTGGTCCAGCCGGGCAACACGTTTCCGACCGACCATTCGAACAGGGTGTAGCCGAGCACGACCAGCCCCAGAAGCCCGAACATCATTCCGAGCAGCGAGGCGAACCGCAAGGGCACGATCGAGAAGCTGGTCATCGCGTCGACCGCCAGAAGAACCATTTTCCTCAGGGGATAGTGGGTGGTGCCGGCAACGCGACGGTGCCGTTCATAGGGGAAAGCCGCCTGTTTCAGCCCGATCCAGCTCACCATGCCGCGAATGAACCTGTAGCGTTCGGGCATCGCGTTCAGATGGTCGAGCGCGCGGCGGTTCATCAGCCGGAAATCGCCGGTATTCGGGGCTATATCGACGTCGACCATCCGGCGCAGCAGGCGATAGAACATCGAGGCGGAAGCGAGCTTGAACCAGCTTTCGCCGTCGCGCGTCAGCCTCTGGCCGTAAACGACATCGAAACCTTCGTTCATCTTCGTCATCATCGCGCCGAGCAATTCAGGCGGATCCTGCAGGTCGGCATCGAGAATGAGGATGCGCTGGCCGTGACAGAACTCGAGCCCTGCGCTCAACGCGATCTGGTGGCCGTAATTGCGGGCAAGGTCGATGGCAACGACATGGTCGTCCTTTTCGGCCAGCTGGAAAATAGCCTCGCGCGTACCGTCGGTCGCGCCGTCGATGACAAGGACGATCTCGTAGGACGAACCTTGTTCCAGGCATGCGGCCGTTACCCGCCGATGCAGTTCGGCCAGCCCGGCCACCTCATTGTAGCATGGGACGACCACCGACAGCATGACGGCGCGTCGCGCGGTGTTTTTTTCCGTCTCCACCAAAAGCCTTGCTCCCGCTATTCGATTGGGAATAGCGGCAATTGGTTAGAAAACAGATAAGCCAGCGGGATCGGCCGCGGCCGCGGTCTGCCATGCACCTTGGCACTGCTTGCGGCCACGCCATGATGGAGGTGTTCGGCATCCCGCAAAACCGCCGGCTTGAAGCCGACCAGCCAAGTGCGTATGTCTGGGCCGACACCTTCGAGTCTGTGGTACCTCTATCTGGAGACGGCCCTTGTCCGCACTGACGCGCTTTCTCGGCGACTCGCCGCTCAAGGTGATCCTGAAACTGGTAGTCGTGTCGTTCCTCGTCGGCCTTGTCATGAATGCCTTCGGCTGGTCGCCGATGGATGTGTTCTACGGCATCCAGAAGGTCTTCATCGACCTGTGGAATCTGGGCTTCCACGCCATCGACCGCTTCCTGGGCTACATCCTGCTCGGCGCGGCGATCGTCGTGCCGGCCTTCATCCTTCTGAGGCTTGCCAACTACCGGAAGTAGAGCATGATCCCGAAAAGTGGGAACCGTTTTTTCGGACAAGGTCATGCTTAAAAAGGACTATCAGGGGTAGCCCGAGGCCGCCTCGAACAGGATGGCGTGGCGTGCGGCAAGCGCGGGCACGTCCGTGGAGTACCCACCACCGATGACGCCGCAGACCGGAATGCCCCGCGCGCGAAAGTGGCGGATCACCATGTCGTCGCGAGCGCGCAGGCCGTCGTCCGATAACGAGAGCCGGCCAAGCCGATCCCCGGCATGGACGTCGACGCCGGCATTGTAGAACACGATGTCCCAATGCGCCTGGGCGGACAGTTCCGGCAGGATGGCGGCGAGCCTTTCCATGTAAGCGGCGTCACCCGTGCCGTCGGGCAGCGCGACATCGAGGTCGGAGGCGACCTTGCGCACGGGGTAGTTGCGGTCGCCATGCATGGAAAAGGTGAACACGCGCGGATCGTCCGCGAGGATATCCGCCGTGCCGTCGCCCTGATGCACGTCGAGATCGACGACCAGTATGTTCCGTGCCGAGCCTTCGTCGAGCAGGACCAGCGCGGCGACGGCGACATCGTTGAAGGTGCAAAAGCCCGCGCCTTGCGCGCGCCGCGCATGATGGCTGCCGCCGGCGGTGTTGCAGGCGATGCCGTGGCGCAGGGCCAGCCGCGCCGCCAGCACCGTGCCGCCGGTGGCAAGCCGTGCGCGCAACGAGACACGCGGAGTCACCGGGAAACCGATCTCGCGTTCGATCTTTTCCGGCACGGAGCAACTGATGACTTGGTCGACATAGTGCGCCGCATGGGCAAGTCTCAGCCATGATGCCGACGCGGGTTCCGCGGTGTTGAGCGCGTTGGGCCCGGCCAGTCCGCGTGCATGCAAGGCGTCCATCAGCAGCGGGTATTTGCTCATCGGAAAGCGATGGTTGACCGCGAAGCCGGCGTCGTAGTCGGGGTGATGGACGATCTGCAGGGGCATGAACTGGATCCGGCGGGCTCGCGCCAGACCGGGAAATTCGGTTGGCCCTCGCGGCAAGAGTGATTGCGCGATGCCGGGAAAATGGGGCACACCGGCGGTTCGATCAAGCCGCAATCAGCAAGGCAGCAATCCTTGGACAAGGGTCCAACTCCAGCCGACGCCAGATCCCCAATCGCTCCCGGATTTATCGTCACCAACCGTTCCGTGCTCGCCATCGCCGTGCCGATGACGCTTGCCTATCTGACGACGCCGATGCTCGGCCTGGTCGACACGGCTGTCGTCGGCCAGTTCGGCGATGCCGCCTTGCTCGGCGGGCTGGCGGCAGGCGCGCTTATCTTCGACGTCGTCTTCACCACCTTCAATTTCCTGCGCTCCGGCACAACCGGTCTCGTCGCCCAGGCGTTCGGGCGCGGCGATGCTCTGGAGGAACAGGCGGTGTTCTGGCGCGCCGTGCTGATCGCGGTCGTCGCCGGCATCGTGCTCGCGGCACTTGCGCCGCTGGTCGCCATCGTTGGGCAGAAATTCATGGGCGCCGAACCGCGCGTCAGCGAGGCGATGGGCGTCTACATCAGGATCAGGCTGCTCGCCGCACCCTTCTCGCTGATCAATTATGCCATCCTTGGCTATGTGCTGGGACGCGGCGAGGGCGGACTCGGTTTGATGCTGCAATTGGTGCTGAACGGCATCAATATCACGCTCTGCTTCCTGCTTGGCCTAAAGCTCGGCTGGGGCGTCGCCGGCGTCGCTTGGGCGACTGTCGCCGGTGAGTTCCTTGCCATGCTGCTCGGCCTGGCGATCGTCATCCGCAGATTTCGCGCGACGCCGCCCTTGCCGCGACATCGCCTGCTCGACATGGCTGCCTTTGTGCAAATGCTGTCGCTCAACCGCGACATCATGATCCGCTCGTTCTCGCTGCTCGCCGCCTTCGCGCTGTTCACCCGGCAGGGCGCGCAGTTCGGTACGGTGACGCTGGCCGCCAACGCCGTCCTGATGAACTTCTTTCTCGTCGCCGGCTACTTCCTCGACGGCTTCGCCACCGCCGCCGAACAGCTGGCCGGCCGTGCCGTCGGCGCGCGTGCCGCCGCGCCGTTCCGGCAGGCCGTGCGGCTGACCTTGTTCTGGGGGTTTGGGCTGGCGGGTGCGGCCACTCTGGTGCTGCTGTTTGGTGGCGCCAGTCTGGTTGCCCTCGTGACGACGTCGCAGGAAGTCCGTTCGGTGGCCGACATCTACCTGCCGTGGGCAGCCTTTACCGCGCTGAGCGGTGTGCTGGCGTTCCAGATGGATGGCGTCTTCATCGGTGCGACCTGGTCGCGCGACATGCGCAACATGATGCTGCTGTCGTTCCTCGTTTTCGCGGCCGCGCTGCTGACCCTTGCGCCGGCCTTCGGCAACAATGGACTTTGGGCGGCGTTGCACGTCTTCCTGCTCGCGCGCGGCTTCAGCCTGCTGACCATCCTGCGGCTGCGAATGCGGACAGCCTTCAGCTGAGCGGCCTCATTGCCCATCGATCGAGATGGCTGTCGCGCAACTCGCGAATGGATCCGAGCCGTTCCGTGTCGGCAAAGCGCACCATCCCGGCGACAATGCGGCCCGGCAATGCCGGTCCGGCATAGATCATGCTGGTGTAGAGCTGGACGAGATCAGCACCCGCGCGGATCTTTTCCAGTGCCGTGTCGGTGGAATCGACGCCGCCGACGCCAACGATGGCGCGGTCTGGGCCAAGCAGCTCGCGCATCCTGGCCAGAACGATGGTCGAGCGATCGAACAATGGCTTGCCGGAGAGTCCGCCGGTCTCGCGCGCGGCGTTGCCGCTGCGCAGCGCCGGCCGCGAAATGGTGGTGTTGGAGACGATGACGCCGTCGATCCGCTTCTCGGTGACCTCGGCGGCGATGTCTTCCAGCTCGGCCTCGACCAGATCCGGCGCGATCTTCAGGAAGACCGGCGGCTGGGCTGTTGCGGTGGCGCGCGCGGCCATGACACGCGACAAAAGTTCGCCAAGCTGCTCGCGCGCCTGCATGTTGCGCAGGCCCGGCGTGTTGGGCGACGAGATGTTGACGGTGAGATAGCTGGCGTATTGCGCAAACCGGACGACGCCGCGCTCATAATCACCGATGCGGTCGGTGCTGTCCTTGTTGGCGCCGATGTTGACGCCGACGATGCCGCCACGCCCCTTGCGCGCGGCAAGGCGTTTTTCGGCGGCCGCGTGGCCTTCATTGTTGAAGCCCAGCCGGTTGATCACCGCATCGTCGGCCGTCAGGCGGAAGATGCGCGGCTTCGGGTTGCCGGCCTGCGGCAGCGGCGTAATCGTACCAACCTCGGCAAAGCCGAAACCCAGGCCTAGAAGTGCGTCGGGCACCTCGGCGTTCTTGTCGTAGCCCGCGGCCATGCCGAGCGGATTTGGAAACTCGAGGCCGCCGACCGTCACCTTCAGCCTGTCGTCGCGCAGCGGGCGCCCGGCCACCGGCAGACCGCATCGCAGCGCCGCGATCGACAGGCCATGCGCGGTTTCCGGATCGAAGGCGAACAGCAGCTTCTGGCCGAGCCGGTCGAGCACGCTCATTCGGACTCCAATGCCGGAAACCGATGCACGCCATCGGCGCCAATCGGCAGCGGTCGCACCCACAGCACGGCCTTGAGGTCGAGCGGACCATAAAGATGCGGAAACAGCGCGCCGCCGCGTGAAACCTCGTATTTCAAAGCAGCACCCAGGCCGGCGCCGTCGATGGCCACCAGCAGAAGGTCGGTCTGGCCGGCAAAGTGCCTTGCCGCCGTTTCCTTGACCTGCGCCGCCGTGGAGAAATGGATGAAGCCGTCGGCGACATCGATCGGCGCGCCGGTGAAGCGGCCATTTGTTTCGGCCTCGCGCCAAGGCGCCTGCGGGGTTATCTTGTAGATAATCTGAGACATGCTTGCGCTATAGTCCGAACCAGCCACGCGGGAAAGACCACGCCAAGGGTCTTCCCCATTTCCGGCGCAAACATGCGATATTTCAGGCCTTGGCCATGGAGGACAACATGCGTCTGCATCACATCTTGATCCCCGCCGCGCTCGTTTCGTTGGTCGCGGCTTCAGCGGAAGAAACCGACCGCTACCGGCTGGAAAAGTCTGACAACGGCTACGTGCGCATGGATACGCAGACCGGCGCCATGTCGATTTGCGAGGAGCGCTCCGGCCAGCTCGTCTGCAAGATGGCGGCCGACGAACGCGCCGCTTTACAGGACGAGGTCGACCGCTTGCAAGCCTCGATGAAGGCGATGGACGAGCGCGTCACCAAACTCGAGAATTCGCTCTCCGCCCGCCTCGAATCGAAATTGCCGAGCGAGGAGGATTTCAACAAGACGATGAGCTACATGGAGCGCTTCCTGCGCGGCTTCATGGGCATCGTCAAGGATATGGACAAGGACAACGGCGCCCAGCTCAACTCGCAGAAGACCTGAGCGCTCTAACAAGGGAAAACGCGGCGCGCTGGCTTTGCCGCTTGAAAACAGCGCGCAGCCCCTCATAATCGTCCAACTGGTCCCAAAAAAAGCTAAAAAACCATTGGGGGATTCGGGGAGGGACATTTGCCGTCAGGCTATTCTTTCGTCATCGCCGACGATCACCCGCTGTTTCGCGGTGCGCTGCGCGAAGCACTCGCCGGCATAGGCAATGTCGCCGCCATCCACGAGGCCGGCGATTTCGAGAGCGCCAAGGCGCTGGTCGTGGCCAACGAGGATGTCGATCTGGTGCTGCTCGACCTGTCGATGCCGGGCGCCAGCGGCCTCTCCGGCCTCATCTCGCTGCGTGGAATCCATCCGGCGGTGCCACTGGTCGTGGTGTCTGCGCACGACGATCCGGCGACCATCAGGCGGGCGCTCGATCTCGGCGCATCCGGCTTCATCTCCAAATCGGCCAGCATGGAGGAGATCCGCAGCGCCGTGCAGACGGTGCTTGCCGGCGACATTGCAGCACCCGTCGGCGTCGATCTCGGCGTCGAGCGCGATCCCGAAATATCCGACCTGATCAAGCGCCTGCAGGCGTTGACGCCGCAACAGACCCGCGTGCTCGGCATGCTGGCCGAGGGCCTGCTCAACAAGCAGATCGCCTATGAACTCGGCGTCTCCGAGGCGACGATCAAGGCGCATGTCTCCGCCATCCTGCAGAAGCTCGGCGTCGACAGCCGCACCCAGGCGGTCATCCTCCTGTCCAAGATCGGCAGCGATCCGCTGCAGCCGGCGAGCTGATCGCCACATCCCGGCGCTCACCTTTGTTCAGCTACCGGATTTGGCGATCGGGCTGCGGGCGGATGCTCGGTGTCGACTGCTCCGCACTCGCATTCCGATCCTTCCGGATCCGCTTGCAGGCTGCAGCACCCGGCTGATGGCGGCGCCAAGGCCGAGACGTGATCGCCACCAGCGGAATGCCGCGTGGTTGAATCCTAGAGCGGGATGATTTTAGGTTCGGTCATAGCCGGCCTCGAGGAAGTAATTTCGGCATTCGTTTGAAGTGACAATTTCGAGGGTTTGGCCAATAGCGTCGCAAACGGCCTCGACGGTTCGCCGTGCCGCTTTGCGCAGCCAGTGCTTGAGCTTGGCGAACAGCTTCTCGATGGGATTGAGGTCGGGTGAGTATTTGGGCAGGAAGAACAGCCTTGCGCCGGCGGACCGGATGGCACGGCGCACGGCTTTGCCTTTATGCGAGCCGAGGTTGTCCATGACGACGATGTCGCCGGGCTTGAGGGTGGGGACGA